>NZ_JBJZOG010000081.1:0-29993 GCF_047200535.1 Micromonospora mangrovicola
CGGGGGGGGTGAGCAGGGATCAGGCGGTGTCCAGGTCGCGCCGGCGGAAGGTGGCCAGGCCGGCCGCGCCCAGCAGCAGCACCAGCGCCCCCAGCCAGACCAGCGGCATCGCGGTCACGTCCCCACCGGGCAGCCGGGGCAGGTGGGTGAACGGGGAGACGTCCATGACCCACTGGTCCAGCTCGAGCACCGGGCCGAGCTGGGCGATCAGCAGGATCACCCCGACGAAGAGCCACGCCACCAGCGTGGCGCCGGGCAGCAGCCCGAACAGGGCCGCGGCCAGCGCGGCCGGCAGCAGCGCGGCGGGCAGCTGCACCAGCGCCGCGCCGAGCATCCGGGGCAGCTCGCCGCCCACGTCCCCGGAGCGCGCCCCGTGCACCAGCCCGACGACCAGGCCCGCGGTGAGCAGCAGCACCACCACGCCGGCCACCGCCACCAGGACGTGGCTGAGGGCGTACCGGGTGCGGGTCACCGCGGCGGCCAGCACCGGCTCGGCCCGCAGCCCGGACTCCTCCGAGCGCAGCCGCAGCACCGCCGAGACCGCGTACGCGGCGGCGGCCAGGCCGAGGATCCGCAGCACCCAGACCAGGTAGCTGTCGACCAGCACGTCGGCACCGCCGAGCTGGCGGATCGCCTTCGCGGCGGTGGCGTTGTCGCCGACCATGTCGGTGATGTCGTGGGCCAGCGAGCCGAGCACCGCGCCGCCGACCGCCACCCCGGCGGCCCAGGCGATCAGGCCGCCGCGCTGCAGCCGCCAGGCCAGGGCGAGCGGGGTGGCCAGCCCGGGCCGTGCCTCCGGCGGGCCGAGCCGCGCCGCCAGCAGGCCCGCGCCGATGTCCCGGCGCCGGCTCAGCGCCACCGCGACACCGGTGAGCGCCGCCCCGACGACCACGGCCAGCCCGAGCACCCACCAGCGTTCCCCGGCGTACGGCCGGAGCTGGTAGAACCAGCCGGTGGGGGAGAGCCAGGCGAGCTGCCGGGTGCCCCCGGTGCCGTCGTCGGCCACCGAGGCGGAGTCGGCGATGCCGCGCAGCAGGAACGTCGCGCCGAAGACCGCGAGGGCGATCCCGTTCGCGGTGCGGGCGGCCTCGACCAGTTGTGCGGTGACCGCCGCGACGGCGGCGAAGACCCAGCCGACCATGGTGACGCCCAGCCCGTACGCCAGCGAGCCGGCGCCCGACAGCCCGGCGCCCATCAGGCCGGCCGCGGCGCCCAGCCCGATCAGCAGGTCGGCGACGCCGACCACGAGCAGGGCGGCGGCCAGCCGGGCGTGCCGCCCGACGGCGGCGGCGGTGACCAGCTCCGCCCGCCCGCTCTCCTCCTCGGTCCGGGTGTAGCGGGTGACCAGCATGATGCTGGTGATCGCCACCAGCAGCAGCACCCAGACGGCGCTCTCCTTGACCACGATTCCGCCGAGGTGCTCGACGCCGATGCTCGGCCCGCTGAACACCGCGGCGGCCGGGTTGCTGCCCACCCCCTCGGCGTACTCGCGCTGCTTCTCCGCCGTGGCGTACGCGTCGGCGAGCGACTTGGCCGGGCCGGCGGCGAGGCTGATCGCGAGCAGGATCCACACCGGCAGGCCGATCCGGTCCCGGCGCAGCGCCAGCCGGGCCAGGCGCCCGGTGCCGACCAGTTCACTCATCGGGCACCGACCTTCTCCCCGCTGTGGTGCGGGCCGACGTCGTAGTGGCGCAGGAACAGCTCCTCCAGGGTGGGCGGCTGGCTGACCAGCTCGCGCGCCTCGTACTCGCCGAGGCGGCGCAGCACCTCCGGCAGCGCGTCGGGGTCGACCTGGAGGCTGACCCGGTCGCCGTCGACGGTGACGTTGTGGGTGCCGGGCAGCTCGCCCAGCCCGGCGGCGGGGCGGCCCAGCCGGGCCTGGATGGTGGTCCGGGTCAGGTGGCGCAGCTCGCTCAGCGAGCCGGTCTCCACGATCCGCCCGGACCGGATGATGCTGACCCGGTCGCAGAGCTTCTCCACCTCGCCGAGGATGTGGCTGGCCAGCAGCACCGTGCGGCCCTCCTGGCGGACCTCGGCCACGCACTGGTTGAACACCTCGGACATCAGCGGGTCGAGGCCGGAGGTGGGCTCGTCCAGGATGAACAGCTCCACGTCCGAGGCGAACGCCGCGACCAGGGCCACCTTCTGCCGGTTGCCCTTCGAGTAGGCCCGGCCCTTCTTGCGCGGGTCGAGCTGGAAGCGGTCGAGCAGCTCGGCCCGGCGGGCCGGGTCCAGCCCGCCGCGCAGCCGGCCGAGCAGGTCGATCGTCTCCCCGCCGGAGAGCCGCGGCCAGAGGCTCACGTCGCCGGGCACGTACGCCAGCCGCTTGTGCAGCCGGGTGATGTCCCGCCAGGGGTCGCCGTCCAGCAGCCGCACCGTGCCCGCGTCGGCGCGCAGCAGGCCGAGCAGGACCCGGATCGTGGTCGTCTTGCCCGCACCGTTGGGGCCCAGGAAACCGTGCACCTCGCCGGTACGCACGGACAGGTCGATGCCGTCCAGCGCCACCGTCTTGCCGAATCGTTTGACCAGGCCCTGGGCCTGGAAGGCGTCACTCATGCGGCGAGGTTCGCAACCACAGCTGGCAGAGCCCGCACAGATCGCTGTCACCCGGTCACCGGATCAGGACATCCAGTCGGCCGCCCGCTCACCCAGCATCATGCAGGTCAGGTTGGGGGTGGCCCGGGGCACCGCGGGCACCACCGAGGCGTCCACCACCCGCAACCCGTCCACCCCGTGCACCCGCAGGAACTGGTCGACCACCGCGAGCGGGTCGTCGGCCGGACCCATCCGGGCGGTGCCGGTCGGATGCCAGGACGGCGCCACGAAGGTCCGCACGGCACGGCGCAGCAGCGGCTCCTCGGCCACCATCCGGTCGGTCCAGAGCAGCACCCGCTCCAGCAGCCCGCCCATCGCCGGCGCGCGCAGCAGCGACCAGACCAGCCGGGCGCCGGTCATCAGGCGCTGCTCGTCGCGCGGCTCCCGGGCCAGGTTCAGCCGGATCTCCGGCGGGCTGTCCGGGGCCGCGTCCCGCAGCCGCACGCTGCCCCGCGAGTCGGTGCTCATCAGCATCACCGCCACCGACACGCCGGGCCGCCCGCGCAGCATCGGCCCGAGGGTGGGCACGTCCTCCGGGGAGACGTTGCAGTTGAGGAAGACCATCAGGTCCGGGTCGACCCCGTCGCTGGCCGCCCGGGCCACCACCGAGTGCCACGGTTCACCGGCCCGGCACAGCCCGGCCCGGGGCACCGCCCAGATGCCCAGCAGCGGGTGGTCGCTGAGGTTCACGCCCACCCCCGGCAGGTCCACCCACGGCCGTACGCCCAGCGCGGCCAGCCGGTCCGCCGGCCCGATGCCGGACCGTTGCAGCAGCAGCGGGGTGTTCACCCCGCCGGCGCTGAGCGTCACCCGGTCGGCCCGGACCCGGACCGTCCGCCCGCCGCGCCGCACCTCCACCCCGATGATCCGAGGCCCGTCGCCGAGCAGCCGCAGCGCGGTGGTCTCCGGCCAGACGGTCAGGTTCGGCCGGCCCCGCGCGGCGGCCAGGTACGTCTCGGCCGTGCCCATCCGGCGGCCCTGCGACGAGTTCGTCGGCAGCGGCCCCACCCCCGGGGCCGGGGCGGCGTTCAGGTCCGCCACCGGCGGCAGCCCCTGCTGCCGGCAGGCGTCGACGAACGCGTCGCTGATCGGCGAGGTGGCGGTCAACCGCCGGATCGGCACCGGGCCCCGGTCGCCGTGCTCCGGGCCGGTCACGTCGTGGTCGGTCTCCATCCGCACGAAGTACGGCAGCACCTTCCACCAGGCCCACTCCGGGTTGCCGGCGGCGGCCCACTCGTCGAAGTCGACGGGCAGGCCGCGCAGCGCGATGGCGCCGTTGATCGCCGACGAGCCGCCCACCACCCGACCCACCCGGTACGGGACCGGCCGCTCCCCGTCCGCGGTCTCGTACTCCCAGTTCAGGCCGGACAGCGTGGGCCGGCCGAGCTGCTCGGGACCGCCGTCCCCGCCGGAGCGGTCCGGGCCGGCCTCGATCAGCAGCACCCGCCGCCCGGCCTGCTCGGACAGCCGGGCGGCCAGGGTGGCGCCGGCCGAGCCGGCGCCCACCACCACGTCGTCCCAACCGTCCGCCACGGTCACCCCCGCTCCCGCAGCAGGCCGCGTACGGTGTCGGCCAGTTCGGCCACGGTCGGGCTGTCGAAGAGCATCGGCAGGCCCTCGTCGGCGTCCGGCTCGATGCCGAACTCCTCCCGCAGCCGGCCCAGGATCCGGACCGCGTGCAGCGAGTCGGCGCCCAGTTCGAAGAAGTTGTCCGCCACCCCGAAGTCGTCGCGGCCCAGCGCCTCCTGCCAGATCGCCAGGATGCTCCGCTCCACCTCGTCGCCGGGGGCGGCGCGGTCCCCGGCCGGGTCCGGCCCGGTCCAGGGCGACGGCAGGGCGTTCCGGTCCACCTTGCCGTTGGCGCTCAGCGGGATCCGGTCCAGCACCGGGTAGTGGTGCGGGACCATGTACTCGGGCAGCGTCCGGGCCAGCCCGGCGCGCAGTGTCTCGGCGGGCACCGGCGCGGCCGGGTCGGCCGGCACCACGTACCCGACGAGCTGGCGGCGGCCGGTGCCCGGGTTGGTGTCCACCACGGTCACCGCCTCGGCGACCCCCGGCTGCCGGGACAGCGTCGCGGTGATCTCACCCAGCTCGATCCGGAAGCCGTTCAGCTTCACCTGGTCGTCGTCCCGCCCGAGGAACTCGATGTTTCCGTCGGGCAGCCACCGGCCGAGGTCGCCGGTGCGGTAGAGGCGCTCGCCGGTGACCGGGTGCCGGAGGAAACGCTCCCCGGTGCGCTCCGGGTCGGCCCAGTAGCCCAGCGCCACGCCCGCCCCGCCGATCCACAGCTCACCCGGCGTCCACACCGGACAGGGAGCGAGCCGCGCGTCGAGGACGTGCATGGTCTGGTTCGCCATCGCCCGCCCGTACGGGATGCTGGTCCAGTCGGCGCCGACGGCGTCGATCGGGAAATGGATCGACCAGATCGACGCCTCCGTCGCGCCGCCCAGGCTGTGCACCGCCGCCCGGGGGTGCCGGGCCCGAATCGCGTCGGGCAGTCGCACCGGGATCCAGTCACCGCTGAGCAGCACCACCCGCAGCGTCGAGTCCGCCGGGTCGGGGTGCGCGGCCGGGGCGTCCACCCAGGCCTGCATCAGCGCCGGCACCGAGTTCCACACCGTGACCCGGTGCCGGCGGACGAGGTCGCCCCAGTGCTCCGGATCGGCCGCCCGCCCGGGCACGGGCAGCACCACCGCGGCCCCCGCCGCCAGGGCACCGAAGACGTCGTAGACGGACAGGTCGAAGCTGAGCGCGGAGAGCCCCAGCACCCGGTCCGTCGGGGTGACGCCGAAGCGGGCGTTGACGTCCTGCACGGTGTTGGCCGCGCCCCGGTGGTCGATCATCACGCCCTTCGGCCGGCCGGTGGAGCCGGAGGTGAAGATGACGTATGCCAGGTCGTCCGGGGCGGGCCCCGGACCGGCCGCGGCCGGGTCGGCGGCCCGCACCTCCGGATCGTCCAGGGTGACCAGGCGCAGCCCGGCCGGCCAGGCCAGCTCGTCGCGTAGCCGCGGCGTGGTCACCACGATGCGCACCCCGCCCTGGTCGAGCAGGTCGACCCGGCGCGCGTCCGGCCAGGCCGGCTCGATCGGCAGGTACGCGGCCCCGGCCCGGGTCACCCCCAGCACCGCCGGCACCTGCTCGGCGCAGCGGTCCAGCACCACCGCCACCAGCTGGCCGGTGGTCGCGCCCAGCTCGCGCAGCCGGACGGCCAGCCGGCGGGCCCGGTCGACCACCTCGCCGTGGGTCAGCCCGCCGTCCGGCGTGATCACCGCCGGCGCGTCGGGCTGCGCGGCGGCCCGCTCCTCGACCAGATCGCAGAGGGTACGCGCGGGAATGTCGGCGGACGTCTCGTTGACCCGCCGCCGCTGCTGGAGCTGGTGCGCCGGCAACGGCACCGGCGCATCCACCTCGTCCCAGGCCGCCGGGTCCTCGGCGAGCCGGCGCAGCAGGCCCTGGTAGCTGTCGAACATGTCGTCGAGCAGCCCGGCCGGGAAGAGCGCCTCCACCGCGTCCCAGTCCAGGCAGAGGTCCCCGCTCTCCTCGGTGACCTGGTGGTCCAGCCAGACCTGCGGGGTCTGGCTGATGCCGTAGCCGAACTCGCCGAAGAACCGCGAGTCCGGCGTCCGGTTCTCCCGGTCGCCGAGCGCGAGGGCGCTGGTGAACACCACCGGCATCGCCGCGCCCGGCCCGCCGCCGAGGCGCCGGGACCGTTCCCGCAGCACCCGGACCCCGCTGAACGCGGAGTGCTCCAGGTCCTGAACGAGCTGGCGGTTGAGCCGGCGGGCCCGGTCGGCGAACGACTCCCCGGGGACCGCCGTGGCGGCGAGCAGGGTGACCGAGGTGAAGTCGCCGATGATCTCACCGATCCGCGGGTGCAGCGGCCGCCGGTTGAACAGGCTGAGGTTGAGGGTGAAGTCGGCCTGCCGCGACCAGGTGCGCAGCACCTCCGCGTACGCGCTCATCACCGCGACCGAGGCGGTGACCCCGTACCGCTGCGCGGTGGCCTTGAGGGCGTCCCAGAGCGGGCGGGGCAACCGGGCGCTGCGCCGGACGAACTCCACCGGCGTGCCGCCGGGGCCGCCGACGGTGCCGGCGTGCAGCGGCAGGGCCGGGGCGGGTGGCAGGGTGTCCAACCGGTCCCGCCAGTACGCCTCGGCGGTTCGGTACTCGCGGCCCTCCCGGGCCGCATCCTCGGCCAGGACGTAGTCCCGGTAGGACAGGGGCAGCGGCTCGGGCGTCCGGTCCGGGTCGGTGTAGAACAGCCGCCAGTCGCGGAACAGCAGCTGGAGGCTGAACGCGTCCATGATCAGGACGTTGATGCTGACGTGCAGCCGGGTCCGGCGCTCGTCGACCAGCGAGACGCGCAGGTCGAACAGCGGCCAGTGTTCCGGCGGCAGCAACTGGTGCCCCATCTCCGCCCGGGTCTTGGCCAGCGCGGCCTGGCGTTCCTCGTCGGGCACCGCGCGCAGGTCGGCCACCGGTAGGTCGTACGAAGGCACCTCGGGCAGGATCCGCTGCCGCCCGTCCGGGTCAACCACCGCGCGCAGCATGTCGTGCCGGTCGATCACCTTGCGCAGGCTCGCCGCCAGCCGGGCCGGGTCGAGGTCGAGCCCGTCCAGCTCGAAGTAGTAGTGGGTGGCGACGCCACCCAGTTGCAGCGCCGGGTTGCGCCCCACCCAGTAGGCGTGCTGGATGTCGGTCAGCGGGAACGGCTCGTGCCGGTCCTGCGGCCGGGGCACGATCTCCTGCGGGGTCCCGCCGTCGGACATCCGGCGCAGCAGCGCGACCAACGCGTCCCGGTGCTCGCGCAGCTCCTCCCGGAGCTGCGGGGTGAGCGCGCCAGCGGCCGCCCGGACGTCCAACCGGTCGTCGACCAGGCGCAGCCGCACGCCACGCCGGTGCAGTTCGGACAGTAGGTCAGGCGCCGTCATCATCTCTCCTGCCAGGTCTCGGGTGCTCGGGGCGGGACAGGCGCCGGCGGTGCCTGCCGGCGGGGACGGTGGTCATCGGACCGGGGTGCCCAGGGCGGTGGCGACCCCGTCGACGAACTCCGTCCAGCCGTACATGCCGGCGATGAAGCCGAAGAAGCGGTCCATCTGCTCCTGATGACCCTGGATCGCCCGGAGCACGTCCAGCAGTTCGTCGGTCGGGCGCAGCTGGGCCGCCTGGAGGTTGAAGTGGTACGTGGGCAGGGACTTCCGGTCGCGCCGTACGGTGTAGTCGACCAGGGCCCGGTCCACCGACCGTTCGCCGCCGAGGGCCGGCGACAGGTGCTCGGCCAGCAGCGCGGCGTGCCCGATGGCGTCGCTGATCCCGTTGGCTCCGACCGAGTCCTTGTGGTAGCCGGCGTCGCCGACCAACGCCCAGCCGGGCCCGCTGCCCCGGCGGAAGAAGTTCGGCAGCCGGCCGGTGCCGACGTACCGTTCCTCGCGCCGGCCGGAACGGACCCGCTCCAGCATGCTCGGCGCCGCGAGGGCCAGCGAGCGGAAGTACGACCCCTCGATGTCCTTGCGGACCTCGTCGAACTCCTCGCGCGGTGCCTGCACGAGGACCATGACGAGGCCGTCGTTGGTCGGCACCGCCCCGACCATGCGCCGGTGGTCGACGAAGACCTCGTAGTCGGCGGTGAACCCGCTCCAGTAGGTGTAGTAGACGCAGCAGAGCGAGGGCACCGCCTCGTACTTCGGGGCCTGCACCTTCTTGGCCACCATCGAGTCGAGCCCGTCCGCGCCGATCACCACCCGGGCGCGTTCGGTGAACTCGCCACGCGGCCCCCGGGCCCGGATCCCGACCACCCGGTCGCCGTCCCAGAGCAGGTCGGTGACGTTGCACTCCTCGCGCAGCTCGGCACCGGCCGCCTCGGCCGCCCGGACCAGCAGGGTGTCCAGCACGAAGCGGCGCGGCCCGTACCCGGCCCGGATCCCGTCGACGGCCGGCGCGCAGCCGGTCACCGGCACCCCCGCGAGAGTCCAGCGGGAGACATCGAGCGGCGGGCAGCCGGTGGCGCGCAACGAATCCAGCAGTCCCCAGCCCGCCAGCCGGGCGATGGTCGGCGGGTGGACGTAGTGGGTGGACATCGTGTCGCTGGGGAAGCTCGCGCGGTCCAGCAGCAGCACCCGGTGCCCGGCCCGCGCCAGGAGCATCGCGGTGGTGGCACCGGCGCAGCGCGCACCGACGACGATCGCGTCGTACATGCGGGACTCCTCGATAACCGCCGAGCAGGTGCCACCATGGTGCGACGTACGGCTGTGTCGGGGCCATACGAAAAACGTAAAGATATTTACGACACATCAATTTGTGGGGCGCCTTTCGGGGTACCGGGACAACGCCGTCACGCAGCGCTGGAAGACCCCCCTACGGTGCGCGTGCGGTCCCCTTATCGTGCCGGCTGAGCAGCTCGGACGCCCCCTAGCCGCGCGGCCTCGATTGACCGTCGAATTAGCGCGACCATACCGTCCACTCTCAACGTGTGCATTCTAATCCGGGGGTTGGATAAATGGGGCAACCGGCTCAGGGAAGGGCGATCGCCATTTCGCCGGAGGACCGGAAGATTCTCCTCTCGCTGTCCGGCGGCGACCGCCGTGGCGGGGAACCGCTGCGAGCCGCCATCGTGCTGACCGCCGCCAGCGGCCTGTCGTACGCCGAGACGGCCCGCCGGCTGGCCACCACCCGGCCCACCGTGGCGACCTGGCTGCGCCGCTACGCCGAGGAGGGGGTGCTGGGCCTGCGCGACCGGGTACGCCCCGGCCGCCGGCCCCGGGTGCGGGACGCCGACGTCGTGCTACGGACGCTGACCACCGTCCCGCCCGGCGGCGGCGCCTGGTCCAGCCGGGCACTCGGCGGGGAGCTGGGCCTGTCCAACGGCACGGTGGCCCGGATCTGGCGGCGCTGGGGGCTGCACCCGACCGAGCCGGCCGCGTTCCGGCTGCCCGGGTTGCCCGAATTGCCGCTGGCCGGCGCGGAACTGGTCGGACTGCACTGCGATTACCGCGACTGCCTGCTCGTCCTCGCCGCCGGCCCGGCGTCTGCCGGCTCGACCATCGGCTCGGCCACCGGCCTGGGCGCGGTCGTTGCGGCACTGACCGGTACCGGCCCCGCCGGCCCCGCAGTGGCCCCACCGCCGTCGCTGGCCGATTTCCTGGCGGCGGTCGCCGACGGCCGGCCGGGCCGGCGGCTGCACGTGCTCGCCGCCGGTGAGGAGTCCGTCCGGCGCCCGGTGGTGCGCGCCTGGGCGGCCCGGCGCGGCCACCAGGTCCGGGTGGCCCCGCCGGAGCCGACCTGGACCGAGTTGGCGGCGGTGGCGGCCGGCCTCACCGCCCCGATCACCGGTCGGCCCGTCCCGGACCTCGGCGGCAGGCTGGTCGCCGCACTGCAGAAGGCGTGGCGGACGGCCTGGTTCAGCGGGCAGCCGTGCCACTGGCTGGCCGCACCGCCGACCAACCGGTAGGCCCCGTTCGTGGGCGACGCGGTCGGGCCGGGGAGCGGGCCGAGGAGACCCCTTGATCGACCCGGACTGCCGCAAGCGGCGCTGTCCGGCGCCCCGAAGACCTCGACCCACCGCAATCCGAGTGGATCAACCAGCCTCCGTGGCGGCGGTCTCCGTGGCGGTGGCCAGGTCACCCGGGCCGGCACGTTGCGCGGCGGCCGAGGTGCCCGCCGCTAGCCCGCCCGCCCGTCGGCCGTGCCAGCGGCCGGTTGTGCCGCAGTTCCGGCCGGTTGTGCCGCAGTTCCGGCCGGTTGCGCCGTAGTCCCGGCCGGTTGCGTCCCGGCCGGTTGCGTCGCGGCCCCGGCGGCCGGACCACCGGCGGGCCGGGTCGCCGGCACGTGCGCCACGTCCCGGGCGTGCACCCGGCCGAGGGTGAGCGCCACCCCGGCGGCGAGCAGCCCACCGGCGGCGATCACCTGGTAGGCGCGGTGGAACACGGCCAGCGGGGTGCCGCCGTCGTCGTTCAGGACGGTGATCAGGACCGCGATGCCGACGACGGCGCCGACCTGCCGCAGGCACGAGGCGATGGCCACCCCGGTGGCGAAGCGGGCCCGGGGGAACTCGGCGAACGCCGCGTGGCCGAAGCCGGGGAAGCTGAACGCGGCGCCTGCGCCGATCAGCACCGCCGCCGGCAGGAAGTCGGCGAGGAAGTCCGGCTGGCCCGGGGCGCGGGCGAACAGCAGCGCCCCGGCGCAGAAGAACAACCCGCCGGGCAGCGCCACCGCCCGGGGCCCGTACCGGTCGCCGAGCCGGCCGACCAGCGGGGCCAGCGCCGCGGCGGTCACCGGGCCGGCGGTCAGCGCGCCGCCCGTGGCCAGGCTGTCGTAGCGCCATACCTGGGTCAGGAAGAGTACGTTGCACAGCAGCAGCGCGTTCATCGCGGCGGCGAAGACCAGCGAGCCGAGGTTGGCGACGCTGAACGAGCGGATCCGGATCAGCGCCGGCTCGATGACCGGGGCCGGGTGCCGGACCGACCGGATCGCCAGGGCGGCCAGCAGGGCGGCGCCGACGGCGAGGGTACCGCCGAACGCCGCCGACGTCGCACCCCAGTCCGGGAGCCGGACCACCGCCAGGGCGAGGGCGCCGACGCCGCCGCCGAGCAGCAGCGCGCCCACCACGTCCGGGAACGGGCCGGGGGTGGTGTCCCGGTTCTCCCGCAGCACCCGGACCGCCGCCAGCAGGCCGGGCAGCCCGATCGCCAGGTTCACCAGGAACACCCACCGCCAACCCTGCCAGGCCACCAGCGCGCCACCGAGAGACGGGCCGGCGGCGCCGGCCACCGTACCGGTGGCGGTCCACAGCGCGATCGCGGTGGCCCGGCGCTGCACCGGGAACTCGGGCAGCAACAGGCCGAGCGAGGTCGGCATGATGGCCGCCGCGCCGAGCGCCTGCACGCACCGCGCCGCGATCAGCACGCCCACCGCGGGGGCCAGCCCGCACGCGGCCGAGCCGACCAGGAAGAGCCCCATCCCGGCGAGGAACAGCCGGCGCCGACCCCACCGGTCGGCCAGCCGCCCGGCCGGGATCAGCGCGGCGGCGAAGACCACGTTGTACGCGTTGAGCACCCAGGACAGGTCGTTCAGCGCGCTGTCCGGGAAGGCGGCCGCCAGGGCGGGCAGCGCCACGTTGACGATCGTCACGTCCAACAGCGCCATCATCACGGCGACGGACGTGACCAGCAGGACCTTCCAGTGACGGGCCACCGGGGCCTCCTCTCGGGGCAGGTCGGCCACCGGCGCCGGCGGCGCGGTGGGTGGGGGACGGCGACCCGGCCGGACCGCCGTACGGGAACGGGGTTCAGTCCCGGGTCGCCGCGTTCAGCGCCGCAGCCACCTGCTCCACGCCGACTGCGGTGAGCACGGTGTGGTGGGTGCCGGGGACCGGCACGCCGGCCAGGCGACCCCCGGTCAGCTCGGCCCAGCCCCAGTCGGGACGGTCGCCGTACGGGTGGTCGGCGAACTCGCTGACCCGGCCGTCGCGGGCCCGCAACACGGTGACGTCGGCGTCGATCCGCCCCGCCCGGTGCCCGGCGCACGCCCGCACCACCGCGTCGAACACCGCGTACGTGGCGGCGAGCGCGCCGCCGGCCAGGTCGTCCACCGGAACGCCCTGCTTGGCCGCCAGCCGCACCGCCCCGTCCAGCCGCTCCTCGGCGGGCAGCGCGGCCAGCTCGCCCAACTGATCGGCAGTGACCAGGCCAGGGTCGAAGCCCCGGTCCAGGTCCTCCAGGAACCAGAGCGGGATGTCGGTGTCGGTCACCCGCTGCGGCGCCAGCGGGGCGGGGGCGTCGACGACCGCCAGGTGCCGCACCCGTTCGCCGGCCTCCTCCAGTTGCCGGGCGAGTTCCGCGGCGATGACCCCGCCGGACGACCAGCCGCCGAGCAGGTACGGGCCGTGCGGCTGCTCCCGGCGCAGCGCGGCCAGGTAGAGCCGGGCCAGTTCGCCGAGGTCGGCCACCGGTTCCCGGCCGACCGCCGGGCCGGGCGCCTGCAGGGCGAGGCAGTCCCGGTCCAGCCGGGCGGCGAGGTCCCGGTAGCAGAGCACGTCGCCGCCGGCCGGGTGCACCAGCACCCAGGGCGGGGCGCCGGTGCCGCCGGGTTCGCCCGTCAGCCGGACCAGCGGCGACCAGTCCGCGGGGGCCGTCTCCAACCAACGGGCCAGCCCGGCCACGGTGCGCCGCTCCAGCAGCGCGCCCAACGGCACCCGCCGGCCCAGCCGCTGGGCGATCTGGCCGACCACCCGCAGCGCCGCGAAGGACTGTCCACCCAGGTCGAAGAAGTCGTCCTCGACCCCGAGCCGGTCCACCTGGAGGATCTCCCGCCAGATCTCGGCGAGCGCCACCTCGGTCGGCGTGCTCGGCGGCACGTGCCGCCGTTCGCCACCGCCGTCGGCGAGGTCGACCGTCTCCAGCGCCCGCCGGTCCACCTTGCCGTTGCCGGTCAGCGGCAGCGCGTCGCGGACCACCACGTGGGCGGGGACCAGGTAGGCGGGGAGCCGGGCGGTGAGGAACTCGCGGACGGCCACCGGGTCCGGTCGGTCCCCGCCGTCCCGGCCGACCACGAACGCGGCCAGCTGCCGCCCGGAACCGGAGGTGCGGGCGACCACCGCCGCCCCGCCCACCTCGGGGTGCTCCAGCAGGGCGTGCTCCACCTCGCCCGGCTCCACCCGGAAGCCCTGGATCTTCACCTGGAAGTCGGCCCGGCCGAGGAACTCGATGGTGCCGTCGGGCAGGTACCGGCCCCGGTCGCCGGTGCGGTACAGCCGCTCCCCGGTCACCGGATGCGACACGAACGCCCCGGCGGTGCGTTCCGGATCGTTGAGGTATCCCAACGCCACCCCCGCCCCACCCACGTACAGGTGTCCCGGCACCCAGGTCGGCGCGTCCCGGCCCAGCTGGTCCAGGACGTGCCAGGTCTGGTTGGTCAGCGGCCGCCCGTACGGGATGCTCACCCAGTCCGGGGCGACCCGCTCGATCGGGTGGGCGATGGACCAGATGGACGCCTCGGTGGCCCCGCCGAGACTGACCACCCGGGCGTGCGGCGCGACCGCCCGGATCCGGTCCGGCAGGGTGACCGGGATCCAGTCCCCGCTGAGCAGCACCAGCCGCAGGTCGGGCAGGTGCGCCCCGGTCGTCTCGGCCTCCTCGACGAGCAGCTGCATGAGCGCCGGCACCGAGTTCCAGACGGTGACCCCGTGTTCGCGGGCCAGCGCCAGCCAGGACGCCGGGTCGTGCCGGGCCGGGTCGGGCAGGACCAGGGCGGCACCGGCCGCAGCGGCCCCGAACACGTCGTACACCGACAGGTCGAAGCAGAGCGAGGAGATGCCGAAGAGCACGTCCTGCTCGGTGACGTCGTACCGGATGTTGACGTCGGTCACCGTGTTCAGCGGCCCGCGATGATCCAGCATCGCGCCCTTCGGCCGGCCGGTCGACCCGGACGTGTAGATCACGTACGCCAGGTCGTCCGGCTCGCGCAGCGGCGCGTACCCGAGGATCGGGCCCTCGCCGGCGGTCTCCTCGACCACCAGCAGCGGCACCGGCACCGTGTCGGCGAGCGCCGCCCGGGTGTCCGCGTCGGTGACCACGGCGGTGGCCCCGGTGTCGGCCAGCAGCCACCCGATCCGCTCGGCGGGCCAGCCGGGGTCGATCGGCACGTACGCCCCGCCGGCCAGCAGCACGGCGTGCACCGCGACGAGCTGCGCCCACCCCTTGCCGGCGGCGACCGCCACCAGGTCACCCGGGCGTACGCCGCTGTCCCGCACCGCCGCGGCGAGCCGTCCGGCCCGCTGGTAGAGGGTGGCGTAGTCGAGCGTGGTGTCCCCGGCCACCACCGCCGGGCGGGCCGGCTGGTCGGCGGCCCGCCGGGCCAGGGGAGCGTGCAGCAGCCCCGGCGGCACGGGCGTGGCGGACCGGTTCAGTCGGGCGCGGCGACCCCGGTCGGTGGCCGGCAGCAGGCCGAACGCCAAGCGGTCCCAGGCCTCGTCGCTGTCCGCGAGGGCGTCGAGCACCGCGCCGTAGCCGGCCAGCATGTCGTCCATCAGCCCGGGCGGGAACATCGCCTCCAGCACGTCCCAGACCGTCCACATGCTGCCGTCCCGCTGCTCCCAGAACTCGCAGTCGAGCAGCACCTGCGGGGTCTCCAGCAGGCTGTACACCGGCCGGTCGGTCTGCCCGACGAAGAGCGCGCTGCCCACCGCGTACGGGCAGACCGCCCGGCCCGGGGTGCGGCGGAGCCCGTTGACCGCCTGGAGCACCTTGACCCCGCTCCAGTAGACGTGCTGCATGTCGGAGAGCACCTGGGCCTGCAACCGGCGGGCCCGCTCCTGGAACGGGCCGCCGGCCCGCCAGTCCACCTCGAGCGGGTAGAGCGAGGAGAAGTTGCCGACCACCTCGCCGATCTGCGGGTGCAGCGGCAGCCGGTGGGTGTTCATGTTGTTGATCAGAAAGTGCTGGGATCCGCTCCACGCCCCGAGCACCTCGGCGTAGACGGCGCACAGGGCGTTGGTCTGGGACAGCCCTCGGGCGGCGGCCCGCCGGGTGAACGCCGCCCACCGGGCCGGCGACAGCACGTGCTCCCGGCGCTCCAGGCGGGACCGGCGGCGGGTGTCCGAGCCGGGCGCGAGGGGCAGTTCCGGGGCGGTCGGCCAGTCGGCCATCCGGTCCAGCCAGTACCGTTTCGACGCGTGCCCCAGCGGCGACTCCTCCAGTTCGGCGAGGGCCAGCACGCAGTCCCGGTAGCTGAGCGTCAGCTCCGGCAGCGGCTCGTCCGGCTGGTCGTAGCAGTGCAGCAGGTCCGTGAGGAACCGGCCGGTGCCGGGGGCGTCACTGAAGAAGTTGTTGTTGTTCCAGTGCATCCGGACCCGGCCGTCGGCCAGCAGCGAGAGCCGGACGTCCAGCCACGGCCAGCGGTCCAGCGGCAGCTCCCGGCGCTGCATCGCGGCCCGGGTCCGCTCGATGCCGGCCCGCTCTCCGGCCTCGTCGAGGTCGCGCAGGTCGATCACCTCGACCGGGACCGGTTCCGGGTCGCGCACCGTCTCCAGCATCATGTCCTCGCGGACCACGACCAGACTGTGCCGGTGCCGCCGCGCCGCGGCGTTGAGCGCCCGGGTGAACCGGTCCGGATCCAGCTCCGGGAAGTCCACCTCCATGTACTGGTGCGGCCGGACGTGGTACTCCAACCCCTCCCGGCTGCCCACCAGGAAGGACATCTGGATGTCCGACGGTGGGAACGGCTCGTGCCGCGCCGCCGGATCGGGGGTGATCTCCGGTAGCGCCGCGGCGGCCGGTTCGGCAGCCCGCCGGCCCCGGGACAGCCAGCTGATCAGCTCCGCCCGGTGCCGGGTGATCCGCTCGCGCAGCTCCGGCGAGAGGCGTCCCTTCGGCGCGCTCACGCTCAGCTGGTCGTTGCCGGCCAGCTTCAACCGCACGTCGCTCCGGGCCAGGTCGGCCACCAGGGCGGCGACCGCGCCCTCGTCCGCTCCGCTCACCGCAATCCCTTCCTCCAGATCGGACCGTCCGCGCTCGCGGGCGCCACCTCAGTTCGCGACTGCGGAGCTCGCAACCCCGGCTCACTCCTCGCGCTCACAGCGTCAGCACCTCGGCGTCCTCGTCGTCGAAGTCGTCGTCATCGGCGGCGACGACCCTGCGCAGGGCCAGCTGCTGGCAGATCAGCTCCGCCACGTCCGCCGCCGTGCCGCCGCCGAACAGGTCCGCCGGCGGTACGTCGGCCGCGTAGTCGACCAACAGCCGCTGGCGCAGCCGGACCGTGGTCAGCGAGTCCAGGCCCAGCTCGTTCAGCCGGGTCGCGGCGAAGGTGGGCCGGATCGCCTCCTGGTCGGCGGCGCTGAGTCCGAGCAGCAGTCCCACCCGTTCCAGCAATCCGGCGAGCACCAGCTCGCGGGCCGACACGGGGTCGGTCAGCATCAGCATCGCCAGGTCCGGCCCCGCCGTGGCGTCGTCCGCGCCGCCAACCAGGTCGGCCGGCGTCACCTCGGCCAGCAGCCGGTACGGCCGGGCCCGGCCGGCCGCGGCCAGCGACCGACGCCAGTCCACCCGGGCCAGACCCACCACCGGCTCGGCCGGCTCGCCGGCCGGCGGGGCGAGAAGCGTGCCCAGCGCGGCCAGCGCTTCGGCGGTGGGCAGCGCGTCCAGGCCGAGCGCGGCCAGCCGGCCCAGTACGTCCTGGCCGACGGCCATGCCGGCCTGCGCCCACGGCCCCCAGCCGACGCTGGTCGCGGGCAGGCCGTGCGCGTGCCGGTGCCGGGCCAGGGCGTCCAGGAAGGCGTTCGCGGCCAGGTAGTTGGCCTGCCCGGCGGAGCCGACCAGGGCGCCGAAAGCGGAGAACAGCACGAAGAAGTCGAGGTCGAGCCCCTCCGTCGCCCGGTGCAGGTGCCAGGCGCCCCGCACCTTCGGGTCCAGCACCCGGCGGAACCGGTCCCAGTCCTGCTCGGCCAGGGCCGCGTCGTCGAGGACACCGGCCGCGTGCACCACCCCGGCCAGCGGCGGCAGTTCCACGGCGAGCCCGGCCAGGCCGGCGGTGAGGGCGTCGCCGTCCGCCACGTCCACCGCCAGGTAGCGCAGCCGGACACCGCGCTGGCGCAGCGCGGCCAGCAGCGGCGGCTCGACCACGGGCACCCGCCGGCCGACCAGGACCAGGTTCGCCGCCCCCCGGTCGGCCAGCCACCCGGCGACCGCCTGGCCCAGCCCGCCGAAGCCGCCGGTGACCAGGTACGTCGCGTCGGCGCGCAGCACCGGGCCGGGTCCCGGCACGGGCAGGTCGCGTTCCCGCAGCCGGGCCTCGAACCAGGCACCGCCCCGCACCGCGAGGTGGGTGGCGCCGTCGGCGTCCGCGACCCGGTCGAGGACGGTGGAGAGCGCCGGCGCGGCACCGGCCGGGTCGAGGTCCACCTGCACGCAGCGCAGGTGCGGGTGTTCGGTCAGCGCCGCCCGGGTCAGCGCCCCGAGCACCGCCTGCGCCGGCACCGGCACGTCGTCCGCGGTCGGTGCCTCCGCGCCCGCGGAGCAGAGCACCACGTCCGGCGCGTCGTCGCCGTACCCCCGCAGGACCGCGCGGAGGATGGCGAGCCCGTCCCGCGCGGTCCGGTAGGCGGCGTCGGCGTCCGGTCCGGTGTCCGCGCCGTGCAGCAGCAGGCCGCGCAGCTTGATGCCCTCGACCCGGGCCGCGTCGACCAGCCGGGTCAGCGCCGCGTCGTCGGCCGGGTCCACCTGCACCGGGCCGCCGCCGAGCGAGGCGGTCGCCGGCACCCGGGCGTCGTCGGCCAGCACCAGCGCGGCGGCGGCGCAGCCGAGGCCGAGCAACTGGGCGTGCCAGTCCGCGACGACCTCCGGGTCCCGGCCGCAGACCAGCCAGGTGTCGCGGGGGCCCATCTCGGCCCGCCGGGCCGGCCGGCCCGGCAGTGCTGTCCAGGTCACGTCGTAGCGGTGCAGCCGGGACCCGGCCAGGCCGGTGACGAGGGTACGCGGCAGCGCGCGCAGCCGGACGCCGGTCAGCCGGGCCACCGGCTCGCCGAGCGCGGTGACCAGGTCGAGGTCCATCGCCCGCTCGCCATCCGCCGGTACGCCCCGGGAGCGGGCCCGGCACCAGACCCGGCGGGGCAGCCGGTCGTACACCTCGACCCGGTCGATGCCGGCGGGGAGCCAGAAGTCGTCCTCGCTGACCCCGAAGGCGGCGCCGACGTGCAGGCAGGCGTCGAGGACCACCGGGTGCAGCAGCCATCCGTCGCCGTCCCGCTCTGTCTCGTCCACCTCGATCAGCGCGAGAGCCTCGTCGCCGGCGCGCAGCAGCCGCTTCATCGCCCGGTAGCCGGGCCCGTACTCGACGCCGATGCGCCAGAGCCGGTCGTAGAACCCGTCGAGGTCCTCGGCCGCCATCCCGGCGCGTACGCCGGCCAGGTGCAGCCGGGGCGGCGGGGGCGTGGTGCCGGCGTGCACCGTGGCGACGGTGACGTGTTGCGCCCACGGCGCGGACGCGTCGGCGGCGGGTCGGCTGAAGCAGCGCACCAGTCCGTCCGGCTCCGCGCTCGCCTGGAGGGTGAGCGGGGTGCCCTCGACACAGCGCAGGAACTCGTCGAAGGTGATGCCGGCCATGGTCCAGCGGGCGCCGGCCGAGTCCCCTCGCGCCGCGGCGAGCGCCCACTCGACCAGCGCGGTGGCCGGGAACACCGCCGTGCCCAGCAGCCGGTGCTGGTCGACGAAGCGGAGCCGCTCGGGGAGCACGGTCCGGGTGAACCAGCGTCCGGCGGTGCCGGCGACGTCCAACCGGGTGCCGAGCAGCGGGTGACCGTCGGCCGGTTCGACCGCCGGCCGGGCCGGCGCGGGGGCCGGTGTGGTCGGCAGCCAGTGCCGGGTGTGCTGGAACGGGTACGTGGGCAGGTCGACCTGTGCGTGGCCGCCGGCGGGGCGGGCGGCCAGGGTGGCGGCGGCCGCGAGCAGGGTGCGCGGCCCGGGCCGGTCCTTGTACAGGGCGGGCACGGCGACGACCTCGCCCAGCGTTTGCTGGTGGAGTGCGGTGAGGGTGGCGTCGGGTCCGAGTTCGAGGAAGGTGTGTACGCCGTGGTGGTGGAGGGTGGTGATGCCGTCGGCGTAGTGGACGGGGGCGAGGATGTGCCGGGTCCAGTAGTCGGGGTCGGTGAGTTGTTCGGTGGTGGCGGGTTGTCCGGTGATGTTGCTGATGACGGGGATGGTGGGTGGTTGGTAGGTGAGGGTGGCGGCTGCTTGTCGGAAGTTGTCGGCGATGGTGGCCATGTGGGGTGAGTGGAAGGCGTGGCTGACCTGGAGGGTGGTGGCTTTGCGGCCTTGTTCGCGCCATTGGGTGGCGAGGTGGTGGCAGGTGTCGTGGTCGCCGCTGATGACGACGGTGTGGGGGGTGTTGATTGCGGCGATGGTGATGCCGTTGTGGCCGGTGATCAGTTCCTCGGCTTCGTTGCGGTTGGCTTGGAGGGCGATCATGGCGCCGGGGGTGGTGATGCTGTTCATGAGTTGGGCGCGTGTGGTGATCAGGTGGGCGGCGTCGTCGAGGTTCATCACGCCGGCGAGGTGGGCGGCGCTGATTTCGCCGAGGGAGTGTCCGGTGAGGTAGTCGGCTTTGAGGCCGAGTTGGGTGGTGGCGACGCGGTGGAGGGCGATGTGTACGGCGAAGAGGGCGGGTTGGGTGTAGGCGGTGGTGTCGAGTAGGGCGGCGAGGTTGGTGTCGGGTTCGGCGAACACCACGTCCTGGAGGCGGTGGTCGAGGTGCGGGTTGAGGGCTTCGCATGCCTGGTCGAAGGCTTCTCGGTAGATGGGGTTGGTGGCGTAGAGGTCGGCGCCCATGCCGGGGTACTGGCTGCCCTGACCGGTGAAACAGAAGGCCGTCTTCCCGCCGTCGCTGCTCCCGATGGTGGTGCTGAGGTGCGGATGCGGCTGCCCGTTGGCGAGGGCGGTCAGCGCGGCGGCGAACTCGTCGCGGCCGGCGGCGGTGACCACCGCCCGGTGCGCGAAGCGGGTACGCCGGGCCAGCGCGTCGGCGACCGCGGCCGGCGGGACGTCCTCCTGGTCGGCCAGCCAGCCGAGCAGGTGGGCCGCCTGGTCGCGGAGCGCGCGTTCGGTCTTCGCCGACAGCATCCACGACGCCCACCCGCCCCACGGGTCGGCCGGCTTCGGGGCCGGTTCCGCCGGGGGCGCCTCCTCCAGAATCACGTGGGCGTTCGTGCCGCTGATCCCGAACGAGGACACCCCCGCCCGGCGCGGGTGCCCGTTCGGTCGCCACTCGACCGCCTCGTCGAGCAGGCGGACGGCCCCGGCGGTCCAGTCGACGTGCGGGCTCGCGGCGTCGATGTGCAACGATCGCGGCAGCAGGCCGTGGCGGAGGGCGAGGATCATCTTGATGATCCCGGCGACGCCGGCGGCGGCCTGGGTGTGTCCGATGTTCGACTTGATCGACCCGAGCCAGAGCGGCTGGTCGTCGGGCCGCTGTTGCCCGTACGTGGCCAGCAGCGCCCCCGCCTCGATCGGGTCCCCGAGGGTGGTGCCGGTGCCGTGGGCCTCGACGGCGTCGACGTCGGCGGGGGTGAGGCGGGCGTTGGCGAGGGCCTGCCGGATGACGCGTTCCTGGGAGGGCCCGTTGGGTGCGGTGAGGCCGTTGCTCGCGCCGTCCTGGTTGACGGCCGAACCCCGTACCACGGCGAGGACCCGGTGGCCGCGTTCCCGGGCCACCGAGAGCCGTTCGAGCAGCACCAGGCCGACGCCCTCGCCCCAGCCGGTGCCGTCGGCGGCGGCGGCGAAGGGTTTGCACCGGCCGTCGGGGGCGAGGCCCCGCTGCCGGCTGAACTCGATGAGCATGCCGGGGGTGGCCATGACGGTGACGCCGCCGGCGAGGGCGAGGTCGCATTCGCCGTTGCGGATCGCCTGGGCCGCCAGGTGCATCGCCACCAGTGACGACGAGCACGCCGTGTCCACGGTGACCGCCGGGCCCTCCAGCCCCAACACGTACGCGATCCGCCCGGACGCCACACTCGTCGTGTTGCCGGTCAGCACGTACCCCCCGACGTCAGCCGACGCCTCGTGCATCCGCGGGCCGTAGTCCTGCGGCATGGCGCCGACGAACACGCCGATCCGCTCGCCGCGCAGCCCGGCCGGGTCGATGCCGGCCCGCTCCACGCCCTCCCACGCCGTCTCCAGCAGCAGCCGCTGCTGCGGATCCATCGCCGTCGCCTCACGCGGGCTGATCCCGAAGAACTCCGCGTCGAACTCCGCGGCGCCGGCGAGAAATCCGCCCTCGCGGGCGTACGTGGTGCCGGGCGAGTCGGGGTCCGGGTCATAGATCGACGCCAGGTCCCAGCCCCGGTCGGCGGGGAGCGGGCCGATCGCGTCCTGGCCGTCGACCAGCAGCTCCCACAACTGCTCCGGCGTTGTCACGCCGCCCGGATAGCGGCAGGCCATCCCGATGATCGCCACCGGCTCGTCCAGCGGGGTCGCCGGCGCGAGCGCCACGGCCGGGCTCGATCCGCCGACCACCGACCGGTGGACGAACTCGACCAGCCGATCCGGCGTCGGATGGTCGAAGGTGACCGCGGCCGGCAGATCGACTCCGGTCGCCGTCGCCAACTCGTTGCGGAAGCGCACCGCCATCAGCGAGTCGAAGCCCAGATCCTTGAACGTCCGGGCTGGGTCGATGCTGTCCGTGGCCGAGTGGCCGAGGGTGAACGCGAGCTGGTCGAGCACCACGTCCCGGACCAGCCGCAGCCGGTCCGCCTCGCCGCGGGCGTGGAGCCGGTCGCGCAGCGGCCGCACCGTGCCCGCGGCGCCTCCGGCCCCCGGGTCGCTGGCCAGCGGGTCGGTGCCCGTCGTGGCTTCCGCCGCAGGGCGGCGAAGCGGTACGGGGGGCCGAGACGCCTCGTCCGGGGTGTCCAGCCAGTGGGGCCGGCGTTGGAACGGGTAGCCCGGCAGGTGCGGCGGGTCGAACCGGGCTGCCCCGAAGGGCCAGACGTGGCCGGCGTCCCCCACGTGCACGGCAGCCGCGGCGGTGCGGCCCGTACGATCGGCCGGCTGCTCCGGATGCAGAACGTGCACGGCGGTGACCGCGCCCGGCAGCGTCTGGACGTGCAGGGTGGTAAGCGTCCCGTCCGGCCCCAGCTCCACGAAGGTGCGCACCCCGTGCCGGTCGTGGAGGGTGGTGATGCCGTCGGCGTAGTGGACGGGGGCGAGGATGTGCCGGGTCCAGTAGTCGGGGTCGGTGAGTTGTTCGGTGGTGGCGGGTTGTCCGGTGATGTTGCTGATGACGGGGATGGTGGGTGGTTGGTAGGTGAGGGTGGCGGCTGCTTGTCGGAAGTTGTCGGCGATGGTGGCCATGTGGGGTGAGTGGAAGGCGTGGCTGACCTGGAGGGTGGTGGCTTTGCGGCCTTGTTCGCGCCATTGGGTGGCGAGGTGGTGGCAGGTGTCGTGGTCGCCGCTGATGACGACGGTGTGGGGGGTGTTGATTGCGGCGATGGTGATGCCGTTGTGGCCGGTGATCAGTTCCTCGGCTTCGTTGCGGTTGGCTTGGAGGGCGATCATGGCGCCGGGGGTGGTGATGCTGTTCATGAGTTGGGCGCGTGTGGTGATCAGGTGGGCGGCGTCGTCGAGGTTCATCACGCCGGCGAGGTGGGCGGCGCTGATTTCGCCGAGGGAGTGTCCGGTGAGGTAGTCGGCTTTGAGGCCGAGTTGGGTGGTGGCGACGCGGTGGAGGGCGATGTGTACGGCGAAGAGGGCGGGTTGGGTGTAGGCGGTGGTGTCGAGTAGGGCGGCGAGGTTGGTGTCGGGTTCGGCGAACACCACGTCCTGGAGGCGGTGGTCGAGGTGCGGGTTGAGGGCTTCGCATGCCTGGTCGAAGGCTTCTCGGTAGATGGGGTTGGTGGCGTAGAGGTCGGCGCCCATGCCGGGGTACTGGCTGCCCTGACCGGTGAAACAGAAGGCGGTGACCCGGGCGTCGGCGGCCATGCCGGTGACGGCGAGCGGGTGCGGTCGCCCGTCGCCGAGCGCGCCGAGCGCGGCGGCGAACTCGTCGCGGCCGGCGGCGGTGACCACCGCCCGGTGCGCGAACCGGGTACGCCGGGCCAGCGCGTCGGCGACCACGGCCGGCGCGACCTCCTTCTGGTCGGCCAGCCACGCACCCAGCCGCCGGGCGTACGCGCGCAGCGCCGGCTCGGTCCTCGCCGACAGCACCCAGGACACCCAGCTGTCCCCGGTCGCCTCGGCGACGTCCTCGATCGGGGCGTCGCGGACCACCACGTGACAGGTGGTGCCGCCCATGCCGAACGACGACACGCCGCCGCGCAACGGCCGGTCGGGCCGGGGCCATCCGGTCAGCTCCCGCTGCACCGCCAGGCCCAGGTCGCCGAGCGGGATGTTCGGGTGAGCGGTGACGAAGTTCAGGCTCGGCGGCAACTCGCGGTGCCGTACGCAGAGCGCCAGCTTCACCAGGCCGACGATGCCGGCGGCGGCCTCCAGGTGCCCCACGTTGGTCTTGGCCGAACCCACCCGTAGCGGGCCGGCCCGGCCGCTCACCCGGCCGACCACCGCGCCGAGCGCGGCCGCCTCCACCGGGTCGCCGACCCGCGTGCCGGTGCCGTGCAGCTCCACGTACTGCACCTCGGCCGGGTCCACCCCGGCCCGGCGGTACGCCGCGGCCAGGACCTGCTGCTGACCGTCCCGGCCCGGCACGGTCAGCCCCTCGGTCGCCCCGTCGTTACCCACCGCCGAGCCGTCGATCACGCAGTAGACGCGGTGCCCGGCGGCGACCGCGTCCGCCAGGGGCTTGAGCAGCACCAGCGCCCCGCCCTCGCCCCGCACGTAGCCGTTCGCCCGGGCGTCGAAGGTGAAACACCGCCCGTCGGGGGAGAGGCCACCGAACCGCTCGGCGCCGACCGCGCTGTCCTGCAGGAGGTTGAGGTTCACGCCGCCGGCCAGGGCCACGCTGGACTCGCCGCTGCGCAGGCTCTCGCAGGCCAGGTGCACGGCGACCAGCGACGAGGACTGCCCGCTGTCCACCGCCAGGCTCGGCCCGTGCAGGTCGAACAGGTAGGAGATCCGGTTGGCGAGGATGCTGCGGTGCACGCCGGTCACGGTGTGCGGGGTGACCCGCCGCGCCCCGCCCCGGTACGTGAGGTGCGCGTAGTCGTCCCAGATCGCGCCCACGAAGACACCCGTCGCGGTGCCGGCCAGCGCGGCAGGCGTGGTCCCGGCGTCCTCGACCACCTCCCAGGCCAGCTCCAGCATCAGCCGCTGCTGCGGGTCCATCGCCGCCGCTTCCCGTGGCGAGACACCGAAGAAGTCGGCGTCGAAGTCGCCGACCTCGTCGAGGAAGGCTCCGTGCCGCACCGCCCCGTCCGCGTCCCACCGGTCCGCCGGCACCTCACCCACCGCGTCGGTCCCGGCGCGCAGCAGCCGCCAGAAGGCCCCCGGATCCGCCGCGCCGGGCAGCCGGCACGCCAGTCCCACCACCGCCACCGGGTACGGTCGACCAGATCCATCTCCAGGCGCGGCGTCAGGTCGGGTCATGTGCCTTCCCTCATCTTCCGTTCCTCTTCTGGTGGACGGGCCGGCGAAGGTGGCACGCCATCCCGGATGTGCATTTCCACATTTGTGAGGGACAGCGACGGACCGGACTGCGTCGAAAATGACGGATGTCGGTGCCGACAATTCTCTGTCCAGTCGACAAGGATAGGTAGCGGCAATCGGCCCGGATAGCCCCTAGCACCCCTACTTCGACCCCGCGGCAGCGGTGCGCAACCCCTGCTCACCCCAGTTGTGGCCCATTCCGCGCGGCCCCACCCGCAGCCCGCTCCCTGGCCGGCAGGGGGTGTCGGACTTGCGTCGCCGGGTGCCTTGACTCGCCGGATCAGCTCCCATTACGTTCCCGTTCGACACATTTTCGTGCCGGCCGAATCTTCCCCGTTGCTTACTCCCGATCGTGGCGAACGGACGTCGCCGGCGCTTCCGGCCGTGCGTTCCCGCGAAGCGCGGAATTGTGATGGTCGAACGCCGCCGGCACCCGTTCCCACCAATCGGGAGGAAGAATGAATTCTCGGAAGGCGGCGGTACGCGCCCGTGCCGGGTCGCGGCTGCGCCGCGGGATGGCGCTCGGCGCGACGGCGGTGCTCGGCGCACTGGCCCTCGGCTCGGCGGCGCCTGGCAACGCCGCGCCGGAGAGCTTCCCGGCTCTCGGCGACGACCTGGCCGCGGTCAACCGCTCCGCCACCGCCGCACCTGCCCAGATGAACCAACTCGACTTCCTGCTCGGCGACTGGAAGTGCCTGGTCACCGCCGAGGTGCACGGCCAGCCGCCGATGACCAACACCACGTACCTCTCGGTGCGGTCCATCCTCGGCGGGCACTGGTACGAGCTGCGCTCGCTCCAACTGCCCAGCACCTCCAACCCGCAGCGGCTCGTCGCCCGGCAGGTGTACGGGTGGGATCCGGCGGCGCAGCAGTTCACCACCTACTACTTCGACGACGCGGACGGGCAGGGTGCCGGCAGCGCCCCGGAGGTGACCACCGGCCACGCCGTCTTCACCGGCACCTACCTGTTCAACGGGTTCCGCCACATCGGCCGGGACGACCTCTACTCGCCGGCGCCGGACAAGCTCTACAACGACATCTCCATGGCCATGGAGTCCACCCCGGACCAGCTCTTCCCGGTGGGCACCGCCCGCTGCGACCGGCGCTGACCGATCGCCGCCTCGGGCGGGCCGCACCGCCGGCCCGTCCGAGGCGGACCGCCCGTCAGACCGTCACGCGGAGCCGTTCGATGCCCGGCAGCACCGAGAGCAGCGGCGGGTACCGCCAGTCCGGGGGCCGGATGACAAGGTCGACCCGCAGGTGCCGCCCGGCGGTGACCCGCAACTCGTCCGACATGCCCACCAGCAGCGACGGCGGGTGACGGTCGTCCGCCGCCGGGCCGATCGCGGCCGCGAGCAGGTACCACCGGCCGACCGGCACCGGCTCCAACCGCCACGGCCCCGGTTCCTGGACCAGTTCGGAGATGACCGGGCGTCCCCGGGGGACGGGGCTGTCGAAGACGCCCACCAGGATCGGGGAGCCGGCAGCGGGCACCGCCCGGAGAGTGCCGGAGAGGCTGCCGGCCGGGCGGTCCCGCGGCGGTCCGGGCTCGCCGTCCACGGGGAGCGGCTCGCCCTGGGCCACCCGGCGGTAGGCGGTCGGGGAGAGGCCGACACACTCGGTGAACCGGCGGGTGAAGGTGCCGAGGCTGCCGTAGCCGACCTGCACGCTGATCTCGGCCACGCTCAGCGTGGTGGTGGAGAGCAGGTGCTTCGCCTCGTGGATGCGCACGGCGGAGAGGAACCGGCCCGGGGTCACCCCGGTGACCCGGCGGAAGGTTCGCAGAAAGTGAAACTTGCTGATCATCGCGGAGCGGGCCAGGTCGTCGAGGCTCAACGGTTCCTCGTACCGATCCCGGATGGCGTCGATGGCCCGCCGGATGCCGTCTTTCACCGTCGCACCCCCGCAATAATCGCTTTCCAACGGCGAGTCTCCTGTCGTCCGCTGCCAGAACGCGCACAGATCACTGTCATGCACGGCCGAGCTGACGGCAGTTCCGGAATGGCCTGCTCGACCGTTGCGAAACGGAACAAGGGCCCCGTACCGCGCCAAGATGGTACCGCATTTCTGGCGCTGAGTGACGAGTCAATTGCGCCGAGTGGTCAATACGGGCGGTTCCCGGCCAACGACATCGAGCCCGACAGGCGGGGAAATGGACCGTTGGTGGCCTCCGGGTGGTGCGCCGGGAATTGCGGTTACGTCGGGCCCATGGGGAGCCGCACGTCTTGTCCCATTTGGACGGACGCGGTCACTCCGCCACCCTGGTGCGCGTAGTCCAGCGGAAAATCACCGGATCCGGCGACGGCGCCGCGCCGGCGGTCTCCCGCTCGAAGTGCTCGTAGCCGCCCCGATGGTGGATTTTCACCTTCTGCCCGTCGGAGGGCAGCCGCTGGGTCCGGACGGCTGCCGGCAGGTCGTTCGGTCCGCCGACGAGAACCGCCTCGATCATGTTTTCGACGACGTTTTCGGGCGAACTGGCCATCGCTGCCCCCATCCTGCGGGATATGTTTGCGAATTGACTGCTTTCATCATCGCTGGCGGATGTGCGATTGTGCACCCGTAATGCACCCCTATCCCGTGCTGGGGCCTGCGGAAATAGGGGCGCGGAGCGCCGGTGAAGTGTGCGGCGGCAAATACAATCGCCCGAGGCGATATCGCGCGCCACGCCGACCGCCGAGCCCGGCCGGACACGCCGGCCCTCATCTCCAGGACGGTGAATGCAGGTGACGACCGCTTTCTCCCAGGACGTCTGGACCCGCCGCTACCACGAGGCAGATCCGGACGCGGTGCGGCTGGTCTGCTTCCCGCACGCCGGCGGGTCTGCCAGCTTCTACTTCCCGGTGTCCCAGGCGCTCGCGCCGCAGCTCGAGGTGGTGGCCGTCCAGTACCCGGGCCGCCAGGAGCGGCGCCGCGAGGCGGCGGTGGACTCGATCCACGAGCTGGCCGACCGGATCGCCGAGGCGCTGCCGCTCGACGACGGCCGCCCGACCGCCTTCTTCGGGCACAGCATGGGGGCGACCGTCGCCTTCGAGGTGGCTCACCGGCTCGAGCGCGACCGCGCGCTGTCACCGCTGCACCTGTTCGCCTCCGGACGCCGGGCGCCCGCCCGGGTACGCGTGGAGGACCTGCACCTGCGAGGTGACGACGCGATCGTCGCCGAGCTGCGGCGGCACAGCGCCACCGACGACCGGCTGCTGGCCGACCAGGAGCTGCTGCGGATGATCCTGCCGGCGCTCCGGTCCGACTACCGGGCCATCGAGACCTACCGGGAACGCCCCGGCACCCGGCTCCGCTGCCCGTTGACGGTCCTGGTCGGCACCGCCGATCCGCTGGTCAACCCGGACGAGGCGGAAGCGTGGCGGGCACACACCACCGGTCCCACCGACGTCCGCTACTTCCCGGGCGGCCACTTCTACCTCACGGAGCGGCCCGAGGACGTCCTCGCCGTGGTGACCGAGGTGCTCGGCGTCCGTCGCTGACCGGCGACGCGCCGGGGCGACGCGGGACGGCGGCGGCGTACCCGGAGCAGGTCGTCAGAGAGGGATGTTGCCGTGCCGGCCGCGGCGGTGCCGTGCGGCCGCGAACGCCTCGGCCAACCGCCGGCGGGTCTCCGCCGGATCGATCACCTCGTCGATCACCCCCAGCGCGACGCCCCGGCGGACCCCGCCGGACTCCTGGCGGTGCTCCTCCACCAGGCGGGCGCGCAGCGCGTCGACCTCTTCCGGCGCCGCCGCCGCCAGCTCCCGCCGGTGCAGCACCCCCACCGCGGCCTCCGCGCCCATCACCGCCACCTCCGCCTCCGGCCAGGCGAAGACCCTGGTCGCCCCGAGCGAGCGGGAGTTCATCGCGATGTACGCCCCGCCGTACGACTTGCGGGTGATGAGGGTGATCCGGGCGACCTCGGCCTCGGCGAAGGCGTGCAGCAGCTTGGCGCCGCGGCGGACCACCCCCTCCCACTCCTGCCCGACCCCGGGCAGGTAGCCGGGGACGTCGACCAGGACCAGCAGGGGTACGCCGAGCGCGTTGCACATCCGCACGAACCGGGCCGCCTTCTCGGCGCTCTGCGAGTCGAGGCAGCCGCCCTTGCGCAGCGGGTTGTTGGCCAGCACGCCGACGGTCCTCCCGGCGAGCCGGCCCAGGCCGACCACCATGTTCCGGGCCCAGCCCGGCTGGAGCTCCTCGAAGGTGGGTCCGTCGTCGTCCTGATCGAGCAGGTTGCGCACCAGCGGCCGCACGTCGTACGCCCGCCGGCTGGACTCCGGCAGGAGCGCCCGCAGGTCCGGGCCGTCCGCCGTGGCGCCCACGTCGATGTGACCGGGCCGGGCGAGCAGCTCGGTGATCCGGCGGGCCCGGGTGTACGCCTCCGCCTCCGACCTGGCCGTCACGTGCGCCACCCCGGAGCGGCGGGCGTGCACCGTCGGGCCGCCCAGCGACTCCATGTCGACCTGTTCCCCGGTGACGCTCCGCACGACGTTCGGTCCGGTGACGAAGACCCGCGCCGCGTCCGACATGATCACCAGGTCGGTGAGCGCCGGACCGTACGCGGCGGCCCCGGCCGCCGGGCCGAGTACGACGGAGATCTGCGGGATCCGGCCCGACGCCTTGGTCATCATGGCGAACATCCTCCCGACGCCGTCCATCGACTCGACCCCGTCGGCCAGCTTGGCGCCGCCCGAGTGCCACAACCCGATCACCGGCCAGTGCTTCCACAGCGCGAGCCGGATCGCCTCGATGATGTGATCCGCGCCGGACGCGCCGAGCGCCCCGCCCATCCGGCCGGCGTCGGTGCAGTACGCGACCACCGGAAAGCCGCCGATCCGGCCGCGGACCGCGGTCACGCCGCTGTCGTCGGCCGGGTGCATCGGCAGCATGCTGCCCGGGTCCAGCAGCCGTCCCAGTCGGATGTCCGGGTGCCGGTCGTCGGTGTGGACCGCCTCGTCGGCACGGGGTGCGGTGAGAGTGACCGTCATGGTGGACCTCCGCAGCGCGGGCTGAGATGTGAGGGTGCCGCTCACGCTAACGACGAGATCGCACGCCGCTGAACCCCTAGTCCACCCCGGATCCGGTCCGGTCAGGAGGGAAGTCGGCATGCTCAGCTAGGGGTTGCCCGATCGCCGTGTACGCGCTTCGCTGTCCTCGTCGCCCGTTCACGCGCAGGCGGACCTCCGCCCGGCAGGACAGCACGCGGAACCGGGGTGGCCCGCCACGGCCGCCCATGATCGGGCGCGCCGCGCCGGCCGCGACGCCGGCAAGTCCGGCCGTATCCGGTGGAGGACCGTCATGACCCTGGCCCCGAGCAATGGGAAGCGAATCCGTCGACTG
>NZ_JBJZOG010000082.1:0-29953 GCF_047200535.1 Micromonospora mangrovicola
ACGCCACCGAGGCGGTTGGTGATCAGTAGGAGCCGGCGTGCGCCAGCCGCGTGGTCAGTCGGTCGTGGAGTTCGGCCAGCCTTGGGCTGACCGTGGCGGTCAGCGGCGTCGGGTCGGCCAGCCGGCGGGCCGCTTCCGGCAGCCAGGCGAGGTCGGTGTCAAAGCGGCGGCGCGCGGCGCTCACCTCGCCGGCCGGGTCCGCGGCGTCGAGGCGACGGCCGCCGCGCATGACCGGTACCAGCAGCGGCTCGCGGTCGACCGGCGCGGGCTCGTCGCGCAGGCCCACCAGGTCCCCGTCGGCGCCTGAGGGGGCCCGGAAGACCTGCTTGGGGCCGGGCAGGGTGGCCTTGCCGGGCGAAAGTTTGAGCACCGGGCGGTCACCGTACGCGACCAGCTTGTAGGCGCTGTCCAGCGACGGCGCGTCGTAGGAGACGCCCATCTTGGTGCCGACCCCGTACGCGTCGATCGGGGCGTCCTGGGCGACCAGCGCCGCGATGACGTCCTCGTCGAGGCTGCCGCTGGCGATGATCTGGGCCCGTTGCAGCCCGGCGCCGTCGAGGATCGCGCGGGTCTGCCGGGACAGCGCCACCAGGTCGCCGGAGTCGAGCCGTACGCCGACCGGCCCGGTCAGGCCGAGTTCGGCGATGACGTCCACGGCGGCCCGCACACCGGCCGGCGTGTCGTAGGTGTCCACGAGGAAAACCGGGTTCTCGGGAAAGTCGGTGGCGAACGCCCGGAACGCCGCGCGCTCGTCGGGGAATGCCTCGACGTACGAGTGGGCCATCGTCCCGGACGGCTTGAGCCCGTAGTGCCGGGCGGCCTCGACGTGGCTGGTCGCGGCGAACCCGGCGATGACCGACGCCCGCGCCACGCCCGCACCGGCTTCGATGCCGTGCGTACGGCGGAACGCGAAGTCGACCAGCTGCGCGCCGCCGGCGGCGAGCCGGCAGCGGGCGGCCTTGCTGGCCACCGTGGTGTGGAAGGTGAGCAGGTTGAGCACCCCGGTCTCCACCAGCTGCGCCTCTGCGATCGGCGCGGTCACCTCGAGCAACGGTTCGTCGGCGAAGACGACCCGGCCTTCCGGCACGGCCCGGACGTCGCCGGTGAACCGCACTCCGGCCAGTGCCGCCAGGGTGGGCTCGTCGAAGCCGCCGACGTCGCGCAGGTAGCCCAGTTCGTCGTCGTCGAAGGCGAAGGTCTCCAGGAAGGCGAGCGCCTCGGCCAGGCCGGCCGCGACCAGGAAGCCGCGCCGGGGCGGCAGGCGGCGGACGAAGAGGCTGAAGGTTGCCTGGTCCACCATGCCGCGGTGCAGGTAGCTCGCCGCCATCCGCAGCTCGTAGAGGTCGGTACGCAGTCCGGTCACGCCACCACTGTGTTCGATCCGGTGGCGGACCGTACCCGAAACCGGGGATCCCGGAGGGTGCCGGTCGCGGCGCCGACCCGGGGCGGGGTCGGGCCGATCGCGGCGGGGCCGCCGGGAAAGTCGAAGTTGACCGGGTGTAGGCCGAGTCTCATCGCCGAGCTGCCGTCCGTCGTCGTGGTTCCGGTCGCGCCGCCCGCCGCCGCTGCCGAGCGGGGGCGGCGGGATCCGGCTCATGAGGGCCGGTGCCGGTGGCCGGGCGGCCCGGCCAGCGGGCGGTCATCGGACGATCTTGAAGTTGAACATCGGGGTGTTCAGGGCGCCCATCAGGCGCAGCCACACCGGCAGCAGCATCTCGGTGCCGCGGGCGGTGGTGATGTCGCCCAGGTCGATGACGTCGGTGTGGCCGAAGGATTCCAGGAGGCCGGCGACGGTCTTCTTGGCTTCGGTGTCGTTGCCGGACACGAAGATCGAGTGGTCGCCGTCGGCGAGGGTCTTCGGGTTGACCATCAGCGCCGCGGTGAGCGTGTTGAGCGTCTTGACCACGCGCAGCTGCGGGAAGGCAGCCTGGATCTGCTCGCCGAGGCTGTCGGTGTCCTTGACGAACAGGGTGGGCGGGAATCCGTTGCCGAAGTCCAGCGGGTTGGCGATGTCGATGAGAATCTTGCCGGCCAGGTTCTCGGTGCCGGCGGCCCGCAGCGCCGCGATCGACACGTTGCCGGAGGTGGCGTTGACCAGCAGTTCGGCGCCGGCGGCGGCATCGGCGAACGGGGCCAGGCGCACCTGCGGGTGTTCGGCGGCCCAGGCGGCGTAGGGCGGGTTGCCCATCCCGTCGGGGGTGGTCCTGGCCAGCGTCGACGCGACGTCGCGGGTGCCGACGGTGACCTCGTGGCCCAGCTCCGCGAGGCGGCCGGCCAGCGCCTGGCCGACCATTCCGGTGCCCAGAACTGCGATCTTCATGGTGCTGCTCCCCCTGGTGAAGGCTCTGGTGGACGTCCGGCGGCGAACTCCCACCGGGCGCGGAACTCAAGCTAACAGACGGGTCTGTCTACCGACAACCTCGCTTCAACCGCGCCTTAGGAGACCAAATCCAGCCTGCCCTTGCACAGACTTGTCTGTGAACAGGGGCGCAAGCCCCGGGGGGTGAGCCGGTGAATGGGCACGTGGTGCAGGCGTGGGTGGCCGACCTCGTCCGCCCCGCTCGTCCCGGCCCACGTGGTGGGATCCGCCATCCGGCCGGCCCAGAGATGTGTGCATCCCCCATCGCCCGAACGGCTGATCGAGCCTAGGTTTCGCACATGGAGCCCCGCACATCCGACCCGCGCCAGCCCGTTGACGACTTCCGGCCGCGCTGGTCGGGGTTCGCCGCCTTCCTCCGTGACCGCACCGACCACCACGCTCCCTACCTGACCGAGCTGCACCACGGGCGGGGGATCCGGCGCGCCTGGACGGTCGGCCAGTGGCGGTCCCGGGTCGAGGCGACGGCGGCCTGGCTGCGCGGGCGGGGCATCGCACCGGGCGACGCGGTGGCGACTCTCGCCGGCAACACCGCCGAGGCGCTCGCGGTGGCGTACGGGTGCTGGCTGATCGGGGCGTGCTGCGCGCCGCTGAACGCGCAGGAGGCCACCGACCGGCAGGTGTTCGTGCTGCGCGACTCGACGGCGCGCCTGCTCGTCCACGCGCCGGAGCACACCGAGCGGGCCACCGCGCTCGCCGCGGCGTCCGCCCTGCCGCTGCACCACACCGACGAGTTGCCGACCGACACCGCTACCCCGGTCGAGGACCCGGCGGTCGGCCTGGACGTCGCCGCGCTGCGCCTCTACACCAGCGGCACCACCGGTGAGCCCAAGGGCATCATCACCACGGTCGGCAACCTGCTGACCGACCTGGACGCCCTCGCGCGCATCTTCGCCTGGGATGGCGACACGCGGGTCTACACGGTGCTGCCGGTGCACCACGCCAACGCCCTGGTCATCTCCAGCCTGCTGCCCTGGCACACGGGTGCGTCCACGGTCCTGACCGACCGGTTCCGCACCGAGCAGTTCTGGACCGACGTGGCCGCCGAGGGGGCGACCACCGCCAGCCTGGTGCCGACCCTGCTGGAGTTCCTGCTCGCCGGCGACGGCACGGCACCCGGGTACTTCACCGAGGTGCTGTGCGGCGCGGGCCCGCTGCTGGTGGAGACCGCCCTGGACTTCGAGAAGCGCTTCGGCGTCCCGATCCGGCACATCTACGGCCTGTCGGAGACCACCTGCGTCGCCTGCGCCATGCCCGCTCTCCCCGAGCAGCAGCGCCGTCACTGGCATGCCGACTCCGGCTTCCCCAGCATCGGCAGCGCGCTGCCGCACGCGCAGATGGCGGTGCTGCACCCGGCGACCGGGCAGGAGCTGCCCGCCGAAGTCCGCGGTGAGCTCGCGGTCCGCGGCGCGATCATCATGCGGGAGTACGCCGGGCGCCCCGACGCCACCGCCGACGCGTTCCGCGGCGGATGGTTCCACACCGGCGATGAGGGCTTCTGGCGTCCCGGCCCGGACGGGCGCCCGGTCTTCTTCATCACCGGACGGATGAAGGAACTGATCATCCGGGGTGGGCACAACATCTCCCCGTTCGAGATCGACGAGGTGCTGCGCACCCATCCGCGGGTGGCGTTCGCCCTCGCCGTGCCGTTCGAGCACCGGGTCTACGGCGACGAGATCGCCGCATACGTGGTGGCCGACGGGCCGCTGACCGCGCAGGACGTCCTCGACCACTGCGCGGCCCGCCTCGACTTCGCCCACCAGCCCAAAGTCGTCGTCTTCGGCGACGACGTGCCCTACACGGCAACCGGCAAGGCCAAGCGCCTCGAGCTGAAGGCCCGCCTCGCCGCCGAACTCGCCACCTACCGCGACGCCACCTTCCGCCGTCCCAAGGTCGTCACCGAGGAGCAGCCGTGAAGCCCGGAGAACTCGACGTCCCCGTCGCCGGCGGCACCCTCCGGCTGTGCCGCTGGCCCGGCGGGACCGGCCCGACCGTGCTGGCCGCGCACGGCATCACCGCCAACGCCCTGTCCTGGGCTCCGGTCGCCGACGCCCTGGCCGGCCGCGCCACCCTGATCGCCGCGGACCTGCGCGGCCGCGCCCGCAGCGCCGCCCTCCCCGGCCCGTACGGGCTGGCCCAGCACGCCGACGACCTCATCGCCGTCCTCGATCACCTGGGCCTCGAGCGGGCGCCGGTCGTCGGGCACTCGATGGGCGCGTTCGTCGCCGCCGTCGCCGCGCTGCGCCACCCGGACCGCGTCTCGTCGGTGCTGCTGGTCGACGGCGGTGTCACGCTGCAGGTGCCCGAGGCGGCGAACATCGACGACGTCCTGGAGGCCGTCATCGGCCCGGCCATGCGCCGGCTGCAGATGACCTTCGACAGCGAGCGGGCGTACCTGGAGTTCTGGCGGGCGCACCCGGCGCTGTCCGCGCACTGGTCACCCGCGGTGCGTGACTACGCGCTGCGCGACCTCGTCGGCGAACCGCCGGCGCTGCGCTCCTCCTGCGCCCTGGAGGCGGTACGCCGGGACGCCACCGACACGTTGCTGGACGAGCAGACGACGACCGCGGCTCAGTGGATCCGGTGCCCGGCGACGCTGCTGTGGTGCGAGCGCGGCATCCTCGACGAGCCGCAGGGCCTGTACGACGAGGCCCGCCTGACGGCCGCCGGGGTCGACCCCGATCGCCTCACGACGACGATGGTGTCCGACGTCAACCACTACACGATCCTGCTCTCGGCCAAGGGCGCCGCAACCGTGGCCGAGCACATCGCACGAGCGGCGTGCGGCCCGGTCGCGGCGTGACCTGCGGTCCGGGCTCCCGCGCCGGCAGCTGATCGGCTCGGGCCGGCAGTAGTTCGGTCCGGAAGACGTGGAGCTCGCCGCCCCTGACGACGGCGAGCACGACGCTGTTCAGCGAGCCGATCTCGGACGCGGGCCGGGCGATCAGGCGGCCGGAGCGGGCCGCAGGGCTTCCGCGAGCGACTCGGCGTTCTTCTTGTCCACCCGGGGGAAGGTGAGAGCCACGCCGTCACCCGCAGTGCCGAACGCGAGGCGCAGCAGGCTCACGACGCCCATCTTGACCTCGGCCAGCGAGACCTGCTCGCGGGGCACCTCACCGAGCACCTTCTTACCGGGGCCGCCCAGGAACGTCTGGGTCAGGAAGATCAGTCGACGGTCGGTGAGCACGACGAACTGCTTACGGTTCGACACCAGCGCCGCCCCCAACGCTCCGGCGGCCTCGAGCACCACCGCCTGGCTGACGACCGTCCCGAGCCGACCGGACGAGAACTTGCCGACCATCGCCCGCGTCGCCACCGCCGGCTGCTCACCGGCCTGCAGGATCGGCGCGACCTGCTCGAACGCACGGGTCTGAAGCTTCTGGTTCATTGCGTCTCCATTCCTCTGCCGCGAATCGCGCCGATGCTAATCACTGCGCGGCCGACCTAGATCGAACGATCGGCTGACATCAGGTGGGAGAAGTGGACACACTACACATTTGCGGTAATGCTCCGATCACGGTGCGTGCTGTCCGCCGTCGGCGGTGTCACGCGAGAGCCAGGTCAGGAAAGCGGGCGTGTCACCACCATGAAGACGAGCGATCGGGACTCGGCGGCGACGGGGCAGCCCGCGGACACCGACCGGGCGAAGGCGCTCAGCGACGGCGTCTTCGCGATCATCATCACCCTGCTGGTGCTGGAGCTGCGGGTGCCGCACACCGAGCCCGGCGGGCTGCTCGCCGGCCTGCGCGGGGAGTGGTCGTCCTACCTGGCCTTCGTGCTGTCGTTCCTCTACGTGGGGGTCCTCTGGCTCAACCACCACGCGCTGTTCCGTCGAATCCACGCGGTGACCCCGGGTCTGAACTGGATCAACCTCGGCATCCTCTTCGGCGTGGTGATCATCCCGTTCCCGACCGCCGTGCTCGCCGCCGCGCTGGCCGAGGGTGATCGCGACGACCTGCGTACCGCCGTCACCTTCTACGCCCTGGCGGCCGCGATCATGTCGGCCCCCTGGCTGGTGGCCTTCCGGTACCTCCGCCGGCACTCGGCGCTGGCCACCCCGGACCTGCCCGGCGGCTACTTCCGTACCCAGAGCCTGCGGCCGTTGACCGGGCTGGTGCTCTACGGCCTGGCCGCAGCGATCGGCTGGTTCCTCAACCCGCTGCTCGGCCTGGTCGGAATCGTGATCATGATCGCCTACCACGCGGTCACGAGCGAGGGGCTCCGCGAGGGGCCGCTGGGCCGGCTCATGCGCCGGTAGCCGCGCGGCGGCAACCGTCCAGGTGAACTCTCTCAGGTGAGGCAGCAGCTTGTCGTCGGTGCCCTTGCGGTACCGCGACGAGGTCGCCGCTCAGGTAAGCACTGCCGAACCGGACGGGCGCCGCCGCCCCGCTTCGCGCAGATCGTTGAGCAGTAGGTCGATCAGCCGCTCCTCCATCACCGCGCGTCCGGCACGGCGCATGGCATCGAACAGCGGCGGGTCCCACGGCGTCGGGGCGGGGGCACCGATCATGGCCGGACCCGACACTGCGGCGGGCTCGTACTCGGTGGTGGTCATCCGCCAGGGAACCGCCGTCTGGTGACGTGCGAGGGCCGCGGCGGTCAGTCGTACACCGGTCCAGTCCAGGTCGTTGCGCCATCGGATCAGGGTGTTCTGCGCTGCGCGCAGCAGGGTGTGCACCGCCACCGAGGGCACGCCTTCGGTGCAGATCAGCGGGGGCGCCTGCGGGCCGAGCGCGGAGGTGGCCGCCCGGAGCACGGCCGGGTTCTCGCAGACGAAGATCTCGTCGCAGGTCAGCGTGAGGGGGGTGAGACGGAGTTGGTGCAGGGTGACCCGCACCGGCACGCCCGCATCGGCGGCCTCGGTCAGCCACCGTCCGAGCGGGCCGCCGGTGGCGGGCACGTTGAGCACCAGCACCTGGCTGGCGAGGTCGTCGGGGACCAGCCCGACGGATTCCCACAGGGCACGCTCGGGCTCGCCGCCGGCGGGAACCGGCAGCTGTTGCCAGGCGGCGAGGGCCCGCAGCACGAGACCTCGCAGCGGGCCCTCGGCCAGGGCTTTCGTGTCGTCGAGTACCCGGTCGGCGAAGACCGGGACGGGCTCGTCCGGTGCGGGTAGGGCGTCGAGCACCCGCAGCACGTCACGGAACGGCAGGCCGGTCCGTACGGCGCGGGTGAGGGTGCCGTCGCGACGCAGGGTGTCGAGCCAGGCGCCGTACCAGCCGGCGTTGGCGTGCCGGCCGGCCCGGGCGGCGGTGAGCAGGGCCTCCCGAGCTCTGGCCTCGCGCTGCGCCTCGGCGGGTCGGTTGCGCAGCGGGAAGGCTGCGGAGAGCAGATCGCGCAGGCCGACGCCGTGGACCGCGCGGAGATGGTCGTCCACGTCGCTGAGGCGCACGCTGAGCCGCGCCGACCCGGCGGACCGGTGGGCGCCGCTGATCCCGATGATCAGCAGTCGTTCGGCGTCGGTGGGGGACGTCAGGGTCACGGCGACGTCGAGCCGTCCGCCGGTGCGCTCAAGGCTGCGCCGGGCGGCGGCGAGCAGCCGCCGCCAACCCGGGTCGTCGGGTAGCCGCTGCCGGCCTGGGTCGGTCTGTCGAGGCGGTCCGGCAGCGGGGCCGTCCTGGGTGACCGGCTGGCCGGACGCATCGGTGTGGTCGGCCGGCGGCCGGGGTTCTGCACTCATTCGTCGGCGAGGTCGAGGACGAGTTCGGACGGGTCGATCGGATCGGCGGTGCCCGGCGCGCGGCGGGTCTCCGGCGAGCCGAGCGCACGAGCCAGCGTCCCGTCGAAGTCGGCGACGTTGACCGAGCCGTCCCACACCAGCAACAGGGTGGAGACGGTGTGCTCGACGGCGGAGTGTGACAGGTCGTAGTGGGCGGCACCGCGGACCGCCGGATGGGTGGCCCACAGGTCGTATCCGGTCATGAACAGGTCAAGGTCGAACTGTTTCGCCAACGCCATCAGTTCGCCCCGGCCGGTGTCGTCCACCCCCGCGAACGCCTCGTCCAAGCCGAGGAGGCGGGGCGCGTCCGGCCGGGCCGAACCGAACAGGGCGTTCGCGGCGGCGAACAGCGGCAGGTGCAGCGACACGGACTGTTCACCGCCGGAGAGCTGGCTGTGCCGGGCGCGGGTCAGGGCCTCGGTGCCGCCGCCGGGTCGGTGCAGGGTGAAGGCGAAGGTACGCCACTGCCGGTAGTCGAGCACCTCACCCAGCAGCTCCCGGTACGGCCGCTCGGGGTGCATCGCCCTAGCTGCCTTGATCCGGGTGGCGAAGTGCCGCCGCATGGTGGTGAGCTGGGCCGGCCCCAGCCGGGCCGGGTCGCGTTCCAGCAACTTGCACACCTCCCGCTGCTCGGCGTCGAGGTCGTCGGCGAGCCGCCAGCCGACCCCGACGGTCAGCCCGGAGGACATCCGGCGGGCGCGCATCTGGGTGTCCATCGCCTCCACGAGGTCGCGCGCCTCGATGGTGCGGTGATGGATCTGCCGGGCGAGCTGGCCGAGCAGCGCGTCCTCCAGCACCCGCTGCTCGGCGTCGGTGAGCAGTTGTTCCTGGTCGCGTCGCTCTCGGGCGATGCGGTCGGCGAAGTGCGCCACCGGGGTGAGTCCCTGCTCGTCGGCGACCCGGACGATGATGACTCCGTCGTCGGTGTCCCACTCGGGCCGCTGGTCGAGTCCGGCAGCCGGCAGCTGTGCCTGCAGTTCGGTCAGCGCGGTGGTGAGCCGGGTGGCGCTCTGCTTGAGTGAGGTCTCGGTCGGGCTGAGTTCCCTGGTGACCGCGAGGATCGCCTCGTGCAGGGCGGCCACCTGGGGATCCAGGTCCGCGGCGAGGTCGTCGTCCGTCGCCCGGGCCGGCCACCGCAGGTCCGTCGGGCAGCGCAGCAGTCCCAGCAGGTCCGGTCGGGCGTACGGGCGCAGCCGCACCGCGTCGTGGTGCGCCTCGGTCACCGCGGCGGCGACGGCCTGCTCGCTCAGCTCCACCCGGGTGACCGCGGCAGCGCGCTGCTGCTGGGCGGCGCTCAGCTCGCCGCGGGCCCGCTCGACGGAGCCTTCCGCCGCGATGATCGCGTCGGCGGTGCGCGCCACGTCGGCCAGCACCCGTTCCGCCTCGGCGCCGACGCTGGCCCGCAGCGTCCGGTACGCCTCGGCCTTCTCCCGGTGCCGCTCGGCTGCCATCCGGGCCAAGTCCTCGGCGGCGGCGAGTCGGTCGACGGCCTCCTCGTGGCGCTGCTGCGCCTGGGCCTCCTGCTCGGCGGCGCGCGTGGTGGCCGGGTGTGCACCTTCCAGACGTACGCCCCGCTTCTCGAACCGGTCGACGGCGTCGGCGGTGGCCCCCAGACGGTCCAGCGGGAGGGACCGCTCCGCGATGGCCCGCTGCAGCGCGGCGCCGGCTGCGGCCCGTTCGGCCAGGGCCTGGTCCAGGCGCGCGTTTGCCGCGGCTGCCGACTCCTGCCGGTTGCGCAGCGTGACCGCTGTCCGCTCCACGTCGCGCAGCGCGGTGTGGATTCCGGTGAGCGACGGCAGCTGCCCGGCGGCGGCCACCACGGCGGTCAGCAGCCGCTCGGTCGCCGACCGCTGCTCGTCGACCGTACGCAGCTCCGCGTCGAGCGCGGCGCGCTGCCGATCGCAGTCGGCGAGCCGGGCGGCGCGCCGGGCGGCCCGGGCGGTCGCGCCGATGTACTCGCAGCGGGCCTTGACGAACCGTCCGACGCCGACGCCCTGGGCGTACCGACCGTCGGCGCCGACGGTGACCGCTGCCGCATCCTGCGGGTCGACCACATCCGCCAGCGCCACCGAGGCCAGCAGACCGCAGACCCGTTCGGCGGGCACCTCGTGCTGCTCCTCGGCGACCAGCACGTCAGCGAGGGTCACGCCGGAGGGCCGTCGCTGCGGCGGCAGGGGCAGCAGGTAGCCGTCGAGATCCTCGCCGGTCACCGCGTCCGCCGCCAGTTCGGGGTCGGGGTGCAGCCAGGCGTCCAGCAGGCCGGCCGCGTGCAGGGCCGCCTCGATGGCCGCGGCGCTCGCGTCGGGCACCCCGTCGGCGAAGCGGACCAGCCGCCACAGGGGTGCGCCGGGCCGGCCGGCGCGCGGAGCGGGGCGGGTCACCGGGTTCGGCGGTGCGTCGTCCTGTTCGGCGGCGATCCGGTCCCGTTCCGCCGCCAGCTCGTCGACGCGGCCGGCCAGCGTCGTGCGCTGCGCGGTCAGCTCCGCGAGCCGGTCCCGCTGCCGGTCGACGGCCGGGGCGGTGGCGTCCGCGTACACCTCGCGTGGTGTCGGCGCGTCCGGCTCGCCGGCGGCGGCGACGGCGGCGGTCAGCAGGGCCGGCAGGTCCGGCCGTTCGAGCTCGGGTAGCAGGCCGGCGTGGTCCTGCGCCCACCGGTCGACGGCGGCGCGCACCTGCCCGCGAGCGTCCGTCAGGGCCCGCTCGGCGCGCTGATCGGCTTGCTCGGCTTCGGTGAGCGCGTCGGCCGCGCCGGCCGCGTCGGCGGCCGCCCGGGCGTGGTCACGTTCGGCTTGGGCGTGCCGGTCCGCCTGCTCGCGCACGGCGCGCACGTCGTCGCGGCGCGCTCCGGCCCGGGCGGCGAGCCGCGCGGGCAGTCCCTCCGGAATGCCGTCTGCGGCGGTCCAGGCGATCCCGGCGGTCTCGGCGTCGAGCAGCAGATCGGCGGCGAGACGCTCCGCGGCGGCCCGCGCGTCCCGGGTCGCCAGGACGGCCCGTTCCCATTCGCCGCGCCGCCGTCCGGCGGCGTCCTGCTCGACGGTGACGGAACGGCGGGCCCGCTCGGCCGCCTCGGCCAGGTCGTGCACGTGCCGTTCCAGGTCGGCGAGCTGCTCGTGGGACTGGTACGCCGCCGAGCTCTTCAGGCTGTCCAGGTGCGCGCGCAGCCGGCCCGGCTCGCCCTCCACCGCCCGCAGCCGCCGGGTGGATCCGCTCTCCGCCTCGGCGGCCGCGGCGGCCTCCTGACGCGCCTCGCCGAGCGCCGCAGACCGCGCGGCGACCGCGCGGCGGCGCGCGGTCAGCAGGTCGGCGGCCGCGCGCGCGTGGGTGCGCAGGTAGGTGGAGTAGACCGTGAGGAAGGCGGCGGTGGCGCCGTCCGCGGCGGCCAGGCCCTCGAGGGTACGGGCGACGGCCTCCATGTCGTCGAACGAGCGGGCCGCCTCCACAAGCAGATGCTCCTCGATCGGGCGCAGCCCGCGCTGCAGGGTTCGGGACAGCTCGACCGGGTTGAGGTCCTTGGCCAGCTGCGGCTTGCGCAGCGTCAGCACCAGGTCGAGCAGCTGCTCGTAGCGGGCTGGGCCGAGGCCGAACAGCCGGGCGTCGACGAGCTGGCGGTATTCCTCCGGGGAGTCCCGCACCGCGTCGGCGCCGAGCCGGTCGATCAGGTCGCGCCGGGTCAGCGGCCGGTCGTCGGCGTCCAGCAGGGAGAAGTCCACCCCGACCCGGCCGTCGGTGACGAAGTGCCAGCGGGTCACCCGGTCGACGTGCCGGTGCGCCCGCAACCCGATGCCGACCGTCACGTACGAGTCGCCGTCGCCGAACTCCATCCACACGTACGCGTGGGCCACCTCCTGGCCGCGGTAGAGCAGGTTCGACTTCATGGTGCGGTCCTCGCTGGCGAACGGGTTGAGCCGGCGCGGCTCGATCCGCCCGTCGAGCACGAACGGGAAGAGGACCTCCAGGGCCTTGGTCTTGCCGGAACCGTTGGGCCCGCGCAGCACCAGCCACCCGTCGACGAAGAGGAACTCCTCGTCGCGGTAGTCCCACAGGTTGATGATCCCGGCGCGGGTGGGCGCGAAGCGGCGCACGGCGCGTTGTTCGATCACGTAACGTCCCGAAGGTCAGAAGAGGGTTTCGGCGGCGGCCCGGTGCCGGACCGCGGCGACGGTGTTGCGGTATCGGGCCGTCAGCGGCCGGACCAGAACTCCGCCCGGCACCCGAGTGACGGCGCCGAACCGGTCCAGCAACGCCACCGCCTCGCTGCGTAGCCGTTCCGGGTCGGCGTGCCACTGGGCGCCGAACGCGGACCCGTACCGGCGCAGGATCTCCCCGACTGCGTCCCGCAGGAAGCTGTCGGTGATGAATGGCAGGCGGCCCTCGCCGGCCGCGTCGTCCGGTTCGTCACCGGGCGGCGGCGGTGACCCGGCGTCGTCGAGCAGCACCAGCGTGGCGGTGGGCAGGCCGGAATCGAGCCGGTCGACCAGCGCGCGGTGCCCGGCCTGCGGGTGCGGCGGGGCGATCCGGCGGACCCGGCGGCCGTCCGGGTCGAGGGCCCGGTCGGCCATCGCGACGGCGAGCAGCACGGCGGCCTGCGCCACCGAGCCGGTGCCCGGGAACCGCTCGGTGGTGAAACCGGCGGTGTCCACCAGCAGCACTCCTTCGGCGCGCCGTTCCAGCCGCATGCCGGTCAGCCGGGCCAGGTCGCCGGCGAGCGCGGCGCCGCGCAGGTGGTTGGCGACCGCCGGGTCGACGTCGGCGAGGTAGATCACCGGGGACTCCACCACCGCCCGCCGGGTTAGCTGGGCGGCGTGCCTCCGCTCGGCGTTGCCGCTGCGGGCCGCCGACCGGTCCAGCAGCGCGGCCACCGAGTCGACGTGTTGCAGCACCCGCGTCGGCCGGAACAGCGCGAACACCACATCGCGGGCCACATCGTACAGCGCCTCGCCGGCACCGGGGTCGCTGGCCCAGGCGGCGCTGGAGCCGTCGGCCACCCGCAGCGCGCCCCGCTCCTCCAGCCAGCCGACGGCGTCCACGAACGCCCGCCGGTCCGCGCCCTGGTCGGGGTCCAGCCCCAGGCCGGTAATGCGGTTGGCGTCGGCGGCCACCGCGTCGGCAAGCTCGCTGAGGGTGATCTGGATGCCGGCGCGACCCAGGACCGCCAGGCACAGGGCCAGGTACGCGTACCGCTGGCGGTCGAACGGGCGGCCGGTGCGCGACACCGCCGGTTGGGTGGGGTCGAGGCGGTCCTTCGCCCGGACCAGCCGGGCGGTGCCGCCGTGCAGCTCCAGCCGGTAGCCGAACGCCTCGGACAGGTCCCGCCGCAGGGTTGCGGCGAACCGCCGTACCCGCGGCAGCGCCCGCTCGTCGGGCCAGGTCGCCGTGATCAGCGGGTGGCGCAGCACCAGCCGGACGGCGCGCTGGTAGTCGGCCAGTTCCAGGTCGTTGACGTCGGCGGCGAAACGGTGCCTGCTCGGTTCGCTCATGCCGGGACCAGCTCGGGGCGACGGATTGCGGTGTGGGTCGCGGCGGCCACGGTCAACGCGTACCCGTCGAGGTGAAGCCGGCCGGCGGCGGTGGCGACGGTGGTGAACCGGCCCGGCGTCGGGGTGAGGGTGAGCCGGACGCCGTGGGCGGCCGCGGCCAGCGGCGCCCGCGCGGCGCCGCCGACCCGGGCGGCGAGGGCGATGTCGAGCAGCCGCAGCAGCACGGCGGTCTGCGCCTCGTCCAGCCGGAGCCCGTCGAGCCCCTCCTCCGCCAGCACGCCGGCCGCGTCGGCGAGCTGGCGCTCCCGGGCGAGCTGGTCGGCGCGCAGCCGGTGCCGGCGGTCCTCGCCACGGTCGACCCGGGCCGGCCGGCCCCGACCCGTGCCAGGTGCCCGGCCGGTGGCCACCAGGGTGCGCGACAGCTCGACCGCTGGCGCCTCCCACCAGGACAGTCGGGTCGGGATCGCCTCCGGGTCCGGGTGGGCCACCGCCACATGCCGCGGACCGCCCAGGCCGAAGACGACGTCGAAGAGCGCGTGCGCGGCCTCCTGGGAGCCGGCCCGGGTGAACCAGGCGGCCAGGTGGCGCAGCTGCGACTCGCGGCTCACCCCGCCGCGCCGGGCTTCGGTCACTCTCCGCAGCAGTGCCAGCACGTCGCCGATCGCGCCGATGGTGGCGTCGGCGAGCCGGTCGGCCTCGCTGACCCCCTCGGGTCCCGGCGGCGCCAGCCACGACCGCAGCCCGCGCCAGCGGCGCCGCCAATCCTCCAGCCGCTCCACCGGGGTGTGGAAGAGCCGCTCGTCGGCCTCGGCCGCCGCCTCGATGAGCCGGTCCAGGCCGGTCGCCTCCACCTCGTGCACCGCCGCGCGCAGCCGCGGCGTGTAGCGCTGCAGCTCGTCGTGGAAGTCCCGCAGGTGAGCCAGCAGGGCGTCCTTGTGGGCGAGGAACACCTCCGGGCGCACGTCGTTGGTGCGGCTCAGGTCGCCGAGCATGTGGTAGAAGCGGGCGGCCCGTTCGGCGATGTCGGCCAGCGCCCGGTCGAGCCGGTTGAGCTTGCGGTAGACCTCCTCCGCGTCGCCCGCCTCGTTGGCCGCGGCGAGCGCGGTCAGGTCGGCCAGCAGGTCGGCGAAGACCAGCCGGGACAGGGTCGTGTCGTCCATCGTCGCGGTCAGCACGGTCTCCACGGCGCGGTGGGCCCGGTAGCCGGCCTCGGTGAACTGGTAGACCGAGTGCCGGTTGCGGTATTCGGCGAGGGTGGTCGCGCGGGTGCCGTCCTGGCCCCGGTCGAGCACCCCCCAGTCCACGAGTGCGTCGAGCAGCCGCGGCAGCTCCAACTCGGCCGGATCCGGGCAGTCCGGGTTGGCCTCGTGCAGCACCGCCATCGCGGCGGCCACGTCGGCGGCGTGCAGCATCACGTGGTAGCTGGAGCGTGCCGTCTCGAACCCGCGCAGCAGCCACAGGTAGGCGAACCGGTTCTCGGCGGTGACGTAGCCGAACAGGCGCATCCGGTCGTCCAGGCCGAACTCGTCCAGGCCGAACGTCTGCCTCGACGGCTGTGCGGTCATCCTCGTCCTTCCGGGCGGTTGGCGTCGAGCGACCGCGCCAGCCTACCCATGCTCGGTGAAGGCAGCTCGGTGCACCGCCCGGCCGACTGCTTTTGAACCGTCGGCCGGCCGTTGCCCCTGCAGCCCAGCCGCCCGTCCCGGAGTCAGCCGCCGGCTCCGGCGCGGACGTGACCCTCAGCACTGTGCGCGTCGCCGCCGGGTACCGGGTCCGCCCGAATCTCCCGGACCGCCTTGAGCGGGAACAGGCAGGCGGCACGCTGGTCGGCGACCACCTCGGCGAACGCCGAGTCCGTGTCGGCTCAGTCGGGTCACGTCTGCGGACACCGGGCGCGGGAGCGGCAGCCGCCGGGCGCGTCCACCGGGTTGGGAATTCGCTGGCGAGGACGATGCACCGGCGGTGCCGCTCGACCTGGGGATCGGTCACCGGCACCGCCGGCAGGAGGGCGACGGTGTGCGGATGGGCGGGCTGCTGATAGATCCGCGCCGCCGGTCCGGCCTCGACGATGCGGCCCAGGTACGTCACGGCCACCCGGTCGCTCATGTGTTCGACGGCGGCGAGGTCGTGGGCGACGAACAGGTAGGTCAGCCCGAGTTCTCGCTGCAGGCGGCGAAGGAGGTTCATGGTCTACACCTGGACGCTCAGGTTGAGCGAGGCGACCGGTGCGTCGGGGACGATCGGTCTCTGCCAGTCGTACCTCTGCGGGTACGGCGAAATCGCCGCGGCTGCCGGCCGCCGTACCCGCCTGCGCCAGCCCCGACTTCGATATGTTGGCCGCAGCCCGGTGCTTTTCGTCAACGGGAAGGTGGCCTCGACGTGCGAGAGGTTGTCGTCACGCTCATCGTGGTCGGGGCCGCGGTGGGGATCGCCCTGCTCCTGGTCACGGTCGCACACCGGATGTTGCGGCGTCTCGGCCGCCGGTCGGCGGTGCTGGCCGACCTGACCGCACGCACCAGTCGGCCGGTGGCGCTGCTCGCCGCGCTCGCTGCGGCTTGGACGGCGATCGCGACGGCCACCACCAACGGCTGGCACGAGGTGGCGTACCGGATCCTCGGGCTCGCCCTCATCGGATCGGGCGGATGGCTGCTGGCCATGCTGCTGCAGGTGGCCGCGGACGGTGCGCTTCGGCGGTTCCGCGTCGACGTCCACGACAACCTGTCCGCGCGTCGCATGCATACCCAGATCACCGTGATCCGCCGGGTCGCCTTCGCGGTCGTCGCGGTGCTCACCGTCGGAGCGATGCTGGTCACCTTCCCGCAGGCCCGGGCCGCGGGCGCGAGCATACTCGCCTCGGCCGGGCTGGTCGGCGTCGTCACCGCCCTGGCCGCCCAGACCACCCTGGGCAACATGTTCGCCGGCCTCCAGCTCGCCTTCGGTGACGCGCTACGGCTCGACGACGTGGTGGTCGTCGAGGGCGAGTACGGCCGTGTCGAGGAAATGACCCTCGGGTACGTGGTGATCAGGATTTGGGACGAGCGGCGGCTCATCCTGCCCTCGTCGTACTTCACCAGCACGCCGTTCCAGAACTGGACCCGCGCCGACGCATCCCTGCGCGGCACCGTGGAGATCGACGTGGACTGGTCGATGCCGATCGAGGAGATGCGCGACGAACTGCGCCGGATCGTGGCGGGTGAGTCCGAACGGTTGTGGGACGGCCGCGTGTGCACCATGCAAGTCACCGACGCGACCGGTGGAACCGTCCGGGTCCGCGGCGTGGTCAGCGCTGCCGAGAGCGGCAGACTGTGGGACCTTCGCTGCCTGGTCCGGGAGCGGCTGGTGTGTTGGGTCCAGCAGCAGCAGCCCGCGGCCCGGCCCCGGCTGCGGGCCGAGGTCGGCCAGCCCGACCACGGTGCCGCGCGGCCCCGGTCGGTCTCCCCACGGCAACACCTTGACCCACCCGCCCCGGACGCCACGCTGCCGCAGCGATAGCCGGCTGCTCTGTCCACAGACGACACCTTCAGGTTGCCGTTGCCATGCTGCGGTAGGCTCCGGTCGATGAGGCACAGTGGAGTCGAAGCGACGGCCTACCTGGTCAACGAGTCACGGGCCCGCTGCGGCGAACTGGCGCGCGACCCGTTGGCTGTGGACTGGATCCCGGCCAGCGAGCGGTCGGCGGTGCGTGCCCTGTGGGACGAGTTCGCGGAGGCTGTCTACGCCCACGACGATCTGGTCGTGTCGTTGCGGGGCCGTTGCGTCCTGGAGGTGTTGACCGAGGCTTTGCGACGCGACCCCGACACCGTGCTGGTGTCATGCGGCGCGGGCTTCACGTCGTACCCGTGGGTGTTGCCGTTCCGGGCCGCGGTCGAGGTCGACCTTCCCGAGATCATCCAAGCCAAGCGGCAGCGGGTGACGGAGCTGCGCGCGACCGGGCTGATCGACGACCGCGACGTGACGCACATCGCGACGGACCTGACCAGCGGACCGGCACGTCAGGAGCTGGTCGAACGGGTCCGGACGATAGCCGCCGGACGCCCGATCGCGTTCGTCGCCGAGGGGCTCGTCTACTACCTGCCGCCGCAGGCGGCGCGGGCGGTGATCGGGCTCGGCGCGGCCATCGATCCCGACGCACTCACCGTGGTGAGCTACTGGCCCAGGGCGGCGGCGGCGCATCCCGTGCTGGCCGCGCAGACCCGCTGGTTCCGGGAACACCGCGTGCCGGAGGACGCCACGTACCTCACGGTCGACGACCTGTCCGCGGTGCTCGGTCGGCGCGTCGACGACAACAGCCCCGAGCAGTTGCAGCGCCGCCTGCTCGGCAAGGTCGCGGTGCCGGAGCGCGAGCTGATTCCCGAGCATGTGGCGGTGGCCGGCGCATGACCGAGGTGCTGCATCTGCAGAGCAGGGCCTACCCGCTGCACTACGCTTTGTGCGACCCGTTCGTCGACACGATCCGGGTTCCCGGTCGCGGGGAGTTCCATCCGGTCGCCGGTGAACTCAGCTCGGCGGCGTACAACGCGATCACCACGGTCGAAGCCGACCTCACCGCGATCGTCAAGGCCGGGGTGAATCTGCCCGGCACGGAGATCGTTGGCTGCCGGGCGCGATTTCTCTCCGCAGGAACCGTGCTCGTGGTGTACGCGCTGCGCCACAACCTCGACCTCGGCCCGTTCGACGCATACCAACTGGCCGACTTCGACGCCCGCGTGAACCGCAGCCTTCGGTCGGCCGACGCGACCGTCCTCGCCGAGGTGTTCGATGCCGCTCGGAGAGCCGGTCTGCTGGGGCACATCATCCCGCCGCCAAGGGGTGGCCGCAGCGGAGAGCGGCCCTTCTCCATCGATCCACGCTTCGTGCGGTACAACTGCCACCTGGTTACCCGGCGACCGGACTGGTCTCCGGACCCGCGCGTGCCACAACTGGTCCTGGGTCCCGGGTGTCAGGTCCTCCTGCCCTTCACCTACGCCTGGGACGGCGACCCGTCCGCTCCGCTCGACGAGATCCTGACTCTCCTGGAACCGGCCGACATCGCCGTCGCCGAGTTGTCTCTGCTGATCGGTGCGATCACCGGTGGCCGGCAGATCCTCGCCGACCTCGCCCGCGACTCGCTGAGCCAGATCGTCGACAGCGAGTTCCGCCGGTTCATCGACGGGGTGTGGGCCAACTACCACGAACTCGACTCGTACCGCGTGGAGTCCGCCCAGGACCGACGCGCAACCTTCCTGGCCGCCCGGGAGATCATCGGCGTCGACCAGGCGCACGACCGCGCAGAGCGGCTACTTCAGTACGCCGGAACGTCGCTGCTCGCCGAGGCGACGTCGCGCACCGAACACCTCGACAAGCGGCTCAACCGGGTGGCGGCAGGGCTGACGGTGGTGGCCGCGCAGTCGTTTCTCCTCGACCTGGCTGGCTTTGTCCTACCGCAGCAGACGTCCTTGCCCGTGCGGCTCGCCATCGTCGGTGGCGTCACGGCGCTTGGCGCCGCGGCCGTCATGCTGACCCTGCTGCCCAGGTGGAAGAGACGCAGGGCGCGCGACACCGTGGCGGACGCCGTGCGGCGACCCGGCGCGATCGCCGCTGCTGGCGTCGACTCGATACGACGCGCTGCCGTGACGACCGGCGAGACATAACTCGCCTCGCGGAAGGCCACGAAGGTCTACTTGCCGCTCCCTGCCTCGATGACAGCCCGCCCCGACCGGGATGTCCTCGGCTAGGTCTCCTCGGGTTGGCTCCCGCATTGAAAGCCTCCTGGCTGACCCAGTCGACCCCGGTGTACCGCACCGGGCGGAGGAAGCTGGCAGGATGGGGCCATGGCCAGGGTCGCGGTGATCGGGCTGGGTGGCATGGGCAGCCGGATGGCGGGGCGATTGCTCGACGCCGGCCACGATCTCGTTGTCTGGAATCGCACCCCACAGCGGGCCAGCGATCTCGTGGCGCGGGGCGCGGTCGCCGCCGACAGCCCGGCGGACGGCGCCCGGCAGGCCGACCTGGTCATCACGATGCTGTCCGACCCGGCCGCGCTGCAACAGGTGGCCGAAGGCCCGCACGGCATCCTCGCCGGGGCCACCGCGCCGACGACCCTGTTGGAGATGTCCACGGTCGGGCCGGCCGCCGTGCGCCGGTTGGCCGCGATGCTGCCCGACGGCGTCGGCCTGCTCGATGCGCCGGTGCTGGGCAGCATCTCGGAGGCCGAGTCCGGTTCGCTTCGGATATTCGTCGGAGGGCCGGAGCCGCTCGCCCAACGATGGACGCCGGTGCTGAGCGCACTCGGCTCGCCGATACATGTCGGACCGCTCGGCGCCGGCGCAGCCGCCAAACTGGTCGCCAACTCGACCCTCTTCGGGGTGCTCGCGGTTCTCGGTGAGGCGCTCGCTCTCGCGGACGGGCTCGGGCTGCCCCGTGACACGGCGTTCGAGGTCCTGTCCGCCACTCCCGTCGGCGCGCAGGCGGATCGGCGACGGCCGGCAGTCGAGTCCGGTCAGTTCCCGCTCCGGTTCGCGCTGTCACTTGCCCGTAAGGACGCCGATCTGGTCTTGTCGGCCGCCGCGTCGGCCGGTGTCGACCTGCTGGTCGCGGCGGCCGCACGGCAGTGGGTCGCGGCAGCCCAGGACGCCGGCCTCGGCGACCGGGACTACTCGGCCGTGATCGCACACATCACCGGCACCGCCCCATCAACCTGACAGCGCGGGGGAGTCCGCGGAGCGACGTCGTCAGTCGAGACATTGCACGGGCACGGCGTTCAAGACCGTCAAGAGGCTCACGTGACCGTGATCGGCTTCGGCGTGGTCTTCGAGTCCAGCCAGGTGTTGATGAGTTTGGTGAAGTCGCGCCCGGTCTGCTTGTTGACGAAGGCGATGAACGACGCGCGGTCCTGCTGGGTGTTGCGCTGTTCCTGCACCCAGGCGCGGGCCAGCGCGAAGAACGCCTTGTCGCCCAACTGCCGGTGGATCTCGTGGAGCATGGCTTCCGGGCACAGGTAGACGTTGCCCTCGGCGAAGTTCTTCGGGTTGGGCTTGCCGGGCGGGCCGAGCTTCTTGCGCATGGCGGCGTCGGCGTCGCGGAGGTACCGGTCTAGGCTGGCGTCGCTGAGGTGCCGGGTCTCCTTGGTGTGCAGGTCCTGGGCGTACTGGGCCCAGCCCTCGTTCAGCCACACATCGGACCAGGTGGTCGGGGTGACGGAGTCCCCGAACCACTGGTGGGCGTACTCGTGCAGCAGGTCGCTCCCCCAGCGCTCCCGGCGGGCCTTGGTGTTCTCGATCTTCCGGCCCATCGTGATCATCTGCTGGGTCTCCATGCCGGACTCCGAGTCCACCACCACGACGCCACCGGAGGGGAACGGGTAGGGGCCGAACTTCTTCTCCAGCCAGGTCAGGTACTGCGGGGACTTCTTGAGGTAAGGCAGCAGCTTGTCGTCGGTGCCCTTGCGGTACCAGTAGGTCAGCGGGATGCCGCGCGGCCCCTTGGCGGTGAGCTTCTGATACTTGCCGACCGCGAGGGTGGTCAGGTACGTGGCGACCGGGTCGGTGCTGCGGTAGGTGAAGGTGTTCCCGGACTGCCCGGCCGCAGTGCCGCTGGCGATCGCGGTCCAACCCGCCGGGACGGTCACCCGGATGTCGTAGAGGGCTTCGTCGGACGGCTGGTCGTTCGACGGGTACCAGGTGAAAGCCCCGAACGGCTCCTGCATCGTCCACAGGCCGCCCTCCTTGGTGACGGTGAGGCCCAGATCCTCCACGTCCTTGCGGTGCGACGGCATCGGCGTCGTCCTCGGTCGGCCGTGGTACTTCACCACCAGGGTCACCGGCTTGTCGGTGACGACCGGCGCGGTCACCGTCAACTTCTCCTTGGCCACGGCGCCGGTGACCGTCGTACCGTCCAACGTCACGCCGTCGACCTGGTAGGGCATGAAATCGAGGACGAGGTCGGGGGCGTCCTTGGTGGGCCGGATCCGCAGGGTGGCCGTGCCGGTGAGGGTCTTGGTCGACGGCGCCCAGTCGAGTTCCAAGTCGTAGTGCAGGACGTCCAGCGCGTCGGTGCCGCGAGCGGGGTAGATCCCGTCGGCCACCGGGGTGGAGCGCCCCGCCTGCCAGGCGGTGTAGTCGACGGCGGGGACGGTCGGGCTCGGCGTTGTCGTGGGGGCGGACGAGCCGGCGGCCGGGACGACCGGATCAGTGCAGCCGGCGACGAGCAGCGGGCCGAGCAGCAGGGCCAGGGGTGCACGGGGGCGCATCAGCGCACCATACGGTAGAGATCGACCTCTGTGGGGCCCGTTGCGGCGTCGGGCCCGGGGCGCGCGCGACACCGCACCGCCCGCCGTGCCGCCGAGCGGCTGTGGTGGGACGCCTCGACGGTGACTCCTCGCGGCGTCGCCACGGACCGCGACGGCACGCCCCGACGGCCCACGTACCGCCCTGGTCGGCGGTGAGCGCGCCGGGCGTCAGGCCGCCGCTTCGATGATGCGCAGGTCGCGTTCGGCTCCGTCGCCGAGCGCGCGCAGCGCCTCCTGGTAGGCGGGGCTGTGGTAGGCGGCGACCGCGGCGTCGACGCTGTCGAACTCGATCAGCGTCGTACGCTCCAGCAGGCCTGATTCGAACGCCTGCGCCGGCAGGCCGCGCGCCAGGAACGTGCCGCCGGCGGCGCGCATCGCCGGCCCGGCCAGCTCGATGTAGGCGGCGAGCTTCTCCTCGTCGCTGATGGACCGGAAGGTGTTGATCCAGTAGGCCTTCGGCACCGTCGTTGTCTCCTGCTCGTCCGGATGGGCGTTCCCCGGCTCGGTTCACCGGCAAGGCCCAGCCTAACGATCACCTGACCGAAGGCCCGGCCACGCCTCATCGGTGCGTAGCAGCTGTCGGATGTCCTTCGACAGCTCGGCTTCCAGGTCCCCGAGCTCCTCGACGGTCACCGCCTCGCGCAGGGTCGTCAGCACCGCGCGGGTGCCGTCGGCGGCCCGCTGATCGTCCATGCCCGTACGCGCCGCCACCTCGTTGAGGAACTCCACGAGATCGAGCTGTTCGGCGAAGTCCACGGTCTTGTGCAGGTACCCCCGCAACTCCGCCGGGAGCTGCGCGGCGAGGTCCTGCGCCTCGCCGCCACTGACCCGCTCAGCCAGTGTCGTGAGCGCGGCCCGGGTGACGTCTGCCGCCTCCGCCGGCGGCAGCCCTGCCCGCTCCCCCACCGCTTCGAGGAACTCGGCGTGGTTCACGTTTCTCCTTCCGGGTAGCCGCCCGGGTCCCCACAGGTGGCAGCGGATCTCGACGCCTGGTTGTGGAACCGCGGGAGCGCCGGCCGGCGCTGTCGCACCAGCGTCGCTCCCAGCACCCGCTGTTCGGACTTCCGTGACCGGTTCACGTCCCGCAATGTGCCTACCCGCTTCCGGTGCCGGCACACGTGTTCCGCGCAATGTCCCCTCGGTCGGACGCCGCCCGTCTCTCGGTCGCGGAATCAGCCGGATCGCCGGAAGCCGAGCGTACGCAGCTGGGCATCATCTGCGGCTTGGCGGCAGCGGCGTACCCGCGTGCGACACGGGCACACCTGCTCCCACCTCGGCGGCGGGTGCTACGACGCGAGGTGCGGCCCGCCACCGGCACTTACCGGCTCGATCGCCTGCCAGAACTCCTTCGGGAGCTGGGCCGCCGCGTTCTCGAACTCGTCACGGGTGACAGCCTCACGTAGCGTGGTGAGCACCGCGGGGACCGCGGCGCCGGCGAGCGCACGGTCGACGTCCGGGTCGTCCCCCACCCGCCGCACGAACTCTTCGAACCCGAACGGCGCGGCCATTTCCCCGCCGAGCGGTCTGCTCAGGTGAGCGGCGAGCCCGTCCGGAAGCTGATAGGCGAGGTCCTCAGCCTGGCCGGCGCTGATCCGGTACGCCAATGTCTGCAAGGTCGAGCGGGTGAGTGTCGCCGCCTGGTCGGTCGACACCTTTGCCCGCGCGGCGACCGCGTTGATGAAGTCCTGGTATTCCACCTGATTCTCCTCTCCGGCCGGATCGCGTCGAACCGCCGGTTGCGCTGCGGTTCGGTTCGGTGCGCCTTGCCCACAGCGTCCTGCGGCCGAGGGTGACCGTGCCTCATCCGGTTCGGGCGACCGCCAGGAGCGCTACGGCATCCCGGACATTCCGGCGGAACGGCGGCGGATGTGCGGGACTGCGCACTGCCCGGACCGGTCCTGACCTGAGCGTGGGACCGGGTGTCCGAGTCGGAGCGCCGGGCGGGTGTCGAGGCGACCGTGCTGCAGAGATGGCCGCCGCGGTCGGCTTCCGCGCGTCCCCACGAGCCTCCTACGTCACCGGTGCCACCCTCACCGTCGACGGTGGGTGGACTGTCGTGACGGACTCCGCCTAAGCGCGCCCGGACCATCAGCTGATCAGAGCGCCGGAACGCGGCTTTCCCGGCGGGCCACCCGGCCCGCGGCCGGGAAACCCGGCGCCGACCCGTCGGCGGTGGGCCGGGCGACACCGGTCCCCCGCTGCGCAGGTCGTTGCGCCACGACCCGGCCCCGTATCGACGGTTGTCGCGTCGACCCGGGGCCGGGGCGCATGTCTGGAAGAGTGCCGACCGCGCGCCGAACGGTCGCAGCCGCACGTTCGAGATCACGCTGGTGGCTGTCCCTCGTCGTGCGGGACCGTGACGGCGACCGCGCAGCCGACCGGTCGTCCGATCTCGTCGTGGCCGGCGTAGGTCAGGTGGTACACGCGGTCCCCGCCGTTGCCGGCCCGTTCGGCCCGCAGCTGACCGCTGGTGTCGGGGGTGCCGGTGGCGAAGTCGCTGACGTCCGTGGCGTCGCCGCCGGTCACGCCGGTCAGGGTGAACGCGTTCGGGCCGAGCACGCCGTCGCGCAGGTCCACGGTCACGGTGACGTCGACCAGCTCGTGGTTCGGCGGCCAGAGGACCGGTCGGTCGACGGTGCAGTCCAGCTGCCGTGCGGGCACGGGTTCTGACAGGGTGGCGGTGGCGTGTGCGATGGTCGCGGTGAGCCGGGCGCCGGCCTCGTAGTACATGTGCGCGGTACGCCCGTCGAAGTAGAACGTCGGTGCGGCCGAGCGGCCGAGGTCGGGCGCGGCAGCCATCGAGTCGTGCACGACGCCGAGGTGGATCTCCTGGTCGAAGTTCTCCCCGACGTCCACCGCGTGCATGTTGCCGTCGGCGGCGTGGTAGATCACCAGGTTGCGGTCGTTCCAGCGGAGGAAGAAGGGCCCGGAGGCGTTCGGGCCCTCGTCGCCCTGCGGGGTGACGATCGGTTCGGGCTGCATGGTCCAGGTCCGCGCGTCGTTGGAGACGGCCCAGCGGATCCGGCGGGACACCGGCCCGGTGGGGCCGGGCGCCCCACCCGTGGGATTGTCCATGAAGAGCATCAGATATCGCGTGCCCAGGCGGGGCACGGACTTCTCGAACACCCGGGCGTAGGAGGTCTCGCCGCCGGTGGTCTCGTTGCGGCTGACGGCGGTGCCGCCGTAGCTGAAGTGGATGCCGTCGTCGGAGGTCGCGTACCGGGTGATCGAGTTCTCGCCGTGGAAGTAGAGGAACAGCTTGCGCTCGCCTTCGATCCACACCGCGTGGGGTGAGGAGACGTGGCTGACCGTGGCGTAGTACGGCAGCCAGGTGTTGCTGATCAGCGGGTTGGCGTCGTACTCGGTCCACGGACCGTTGATCGAGTCCGAGTAGGCGAGGGCGATCCCGCCAGGACGCTCGTGCGGCGCGTAGTACAGGTAGTAGGTGCCGAGCGGGTGGGGAAAGTAGTCGGCCGCCCGGATGACGCTCGGGAAGATGAACTCGTTCGTCGGGTTGTAGGCGAGGGTGCTCTTGTCGAACGCGGTGCCCACGTAGGTGAACTGCGGGAAGTCGAGGCCTGGGTCGGCGGCGGCCGGCGCGGCGCCGGCCATGGCGACGACGAGCAGGCCGGCACTGGCGGTCGCGGCGACGGCACGTCGGGGGGACGGGGCGGGTGGTCTCGGCATGGGTCTTCCTCTTCTGTCGGTTGGGCTCGGACGGCGGGCGGGCCTCGGCCGAACGGTGCCGAGCGGAGCGCCTTGCGGCGGCAGCACGCAGGCCGCCGTCCCGGCTGCGGCGCCAGCGGCACTGCGGGACAGGCGGTAACTCTCCGTAGGGGTGCAGGGATCATCGACCGGTCGGGTTCCCGAGTCGGAGTGTGCTAATACGTATTAGCATCGATACTTCTCGAATGTTGCCTGCCCCGAGCAGCCCCTGTCAAGGGGCCTCCCCAACCCGCCGGCTTTGGGCAGCTCCGCGTCACCCCGGGTGCCGTCCGGCTCGGAACGGCTCCCGCTAATGCGCATTACTCCAGGAGGTTCATCCCTTCGAAATCTTCGTCATCCTCTTGACACAAGGCCGGTCCACCCACCAGGCTCCTCCCCAACGCCGAGCGCTAATACGCATTAGCCGGCCCGGAAGGACCCGCCGTGACCACTCCCCCCAGACGCGTCACCCAACGTGACATTGCCCGGCTGGCCGGTGTCAGTCAGGCGACGGTGTCGCTGGTGCTCAACAACCGGACCGACGCCGAGGTCCGCATCGCCCCGGAGACCCGGGACCGGGTGTTGCGGGTCATCGCCGAGACCGGCTACGCCGCCGACCCCGTGGCCCGCCGCCTCGCCTCGCGCTTCAACCGGATCCTCGGCGTCTTCACGTACGAGCCCGCCTTCCCCAGCGGCAGCCGGGACTTCTTCCACCCGTTCCTGCTCGGCATCGAGGAGTACGCCGAGCGGGTCGGCTGCGACCTGCTGCTGTTCACCAGCGCGCCGGTGGTGGACGGCCGGCGACGCATCTTCCACCAGGACAACCGGCTGCGGCTGGCGGACGGGTGCATCCTGCTCGGACGCGAGATCGACGGCGCGGAGCTGCACCGGCTCAACCGCGACGGATTCCCGTACGTCGCCGTCGGACGCCGCGACGACGCCGGCGGACCGGTCCCCTACGTCGGCGCCGACTACGCCACGGCTGTCGCCCGGCTCGTCGAACTGGCGCTGCGACGCGGTCACCGGCGCCTGACGTACGTGGGCATGGGCATGACCGCCGAGTCCTCGCAGGACCGGCGCCGTGGCTTCGTCGCCGCCGCGACCACCGCGGAGAGCGCCCGCCAGGTGTCCGCCGTGGCCGGGGCGGCCGACGCGACCCTCGACGACCTGCTGGCCGACGGGACCACAGTGGCCTTCGTGGAGGACTTCGCCACGGCCGTCGCGCTGGAGTCGGCCGCCCGCCGGCGCGGGCTGACCGTGCCCGGCGACCTGTCGATCCTGACCCTCGGCGACCCGACGACCCCGGTCCCCACCGACATCGCGTTCACCGGGTTCCACATCCCCCGGGAGGAGATGGGCCGCCAGGCCGTCGAGGTGCTGACCGGCGGCATCGACGGCAGCGCGGCCGGCCCCCAGCAGCGGCTCCTGCCCTGCGAACTCGTCGAGGGCGACACCCTCGGCACCCCTGATCGGGCGGTCGACCGGCGCTGAGCGGCCGGCCGCGCAACTGGAAGGAAGCAAGTGGTACTTATGCGTGCGGACGTCCTCGTCGTCGGGGGCGGACTGGGCGGCGTCGCCGCGGCGCTCGCCGCGGCCCGGGCCGGCCGGTCCGTCATCCTGACCGAGGAGTTCGACTGGCTCGGCGGGCAGCTCACCAGCCAGGCGGTCCCGCCGGACGAGCACTCCTGGATCGAACAGTTCGGCGCCACCGCGAGCTACCGGGCCCTGCGCAACGGCATCCGCGACTACTACCGCCGTCACTACCCGCTGACCGAGCGCTCCCGGGCCTGGACCGACCTCAACCCGGGCGCCGGTTGGGTGAGCCGGATCTGCCACGAGCCCCGGGTGGCCGTCGCCGTCCTCGAGGAGATGCTCGCGCCGTACCGGGGATCGGGGCGACTGCGGCTGCTGCAGCCGTACCGCCCGGTCGCCGCGGAGACCGACGGGGACCGGGTCACCGGCGTCACCCTCGTCCACCGGGACCACGACGAGCGGATCGACGTGGTCGCGCCGTACATCCTGGACGCCACCGAGACCGGTGAGCTGCTGCCGCTGACCGGCACCGAGTACGTCACCGGGTTCGAGTCACAGGCCGAGACCGGTGAGCCGAGCGCACCCGCCGAGGCGCAGCCGATGAACATGCAGGCGGTGTCGGTCTGCTTCGCCCTCGACCACGTAGACGGCGACCACACCATCGACCGCCCCGCCGGGTACGACTTCTGGCGCGACTACAAGCCCGACTTCTGGGGTGACCGGCTGCTGTCCTGGAAGTCGCCGCACCCGCGCACCCTGGAGATCGTCGAGCGCAGCTTCACCCCCAACCCGGACGACGACCCGCTGAGCGTCAACGCCGATCAGCGGGTCAACCCGGGTGACGGCAACCTGTGGACGTTCCGGCGGATCGCCGCCCGGCGCAACTTCGTCGACGGCGCATACGGCAGCGACATCACGCTGGTCAACTGGCCGATGATCGACTACTTTGAGGGCCCGGTCATCGACGTGCCGAACGCGTCGTGGCACCTGGCCAAGGCCCGCGAGCTGTCGCACTCGGTGCTCTACTGGCTGCAGACCGAGGCGCCCCGGCCCGACGGCGGCACCGGCTTTCCCGGCCTGCGGCTGCGCGGCGACGTGACCGGCAGCCGCGACGGCCTGGCACAGGCGCCCTACATCCGGGAATCGCGCCGGATCCGCGCCGAGTACACGGTGGCGGAGCAGGACCTCTCCCTCGCCGTGCGGGGTGAGCGCGGCGCGGTGCACTACCCCGACTCGGTCGGCGTGGGGATGTACCGCATCGACCTGCACCCGTCGACCGGCGGCGACAACTACATCGACGTCGGCTCCTGCCCGTTCGAGATCCCGCTCGGCGCGCTGATCCCGCAGCGGATGGCGAACCTGCTGCCGGCCGGCAAGAACATAGGCACCACGCACATCACCAACGGCAGCTACCGGCTGCACCCCGTCGAATGGAACGTCGGCGAGGTCGCCGGCCTGCTGGCCGACTTCTGCCTTGCGCGGGGCGAGTCCCCGCGTGCGGTCCGCAGCACCCCCCGCCTGCTGGCCGAATTCACGGACCGCATCTCGGCCGTCGGTGTGGAACCGCGATGGCCGCAGATCGCGGGGTACTGACCCCCGGTGAGGAGAAGATTGTGAAGCTAGGAAAGTCGCTACGTCTCGTCGCTGCGGCACTGGCCGGCGCCCTCGCCCTGTCCGCCTGCGGCGGCGGCGAGGCGGAGAACATCGGCCCGGCCCGGCTGCGGATGACCGTCTGGTCAGCCAACGAGGCGCATCTGAAGCTGTTCAACGAGATCGCCGACGAGTACCGCAAGACCCACCCGGACGTCGCCGAGATCAAGTTCGACCCGCTGCCGTTCGAGAACTACACCACGACCCTGACCACCCAGATCGCCGGCGGAAACGCGCCCGACCTGGCATGGGTGTTCGAGAACTCGGCCCCTGACTTCGTCGCCTCGGGCGCGTTGCTGCCGCTCGACGACACGCTCAAGAAGGCCGAGGGTTACCAGTACGAGGATCTCTCCCCCGCCACCCTCAAGCTCTGGCAGAACGACGGCAAGCTTTACGCGTACCCCTTCTCCACCTCGCCGTTCGGGGTGTTCGTCAACACCGACATGGTGAAGAAGGCCGGGCAGAAGACGCCGGCCGAGCTGATCGCGGCCGGGCAGTGGACCTGGGACACGGCATTGGCCACCGCGGCGGCGACGGCGGTGAAGACCGGCAAGGCCGGCCTGGTGATCCGGGACTTCGACTACAAGGGCTGGGACAATCTGTCCACCTTCTGGACCGGGTGGGGTGCCCGGGCGTGGAGCGAGGACGGGAGGTCCTGCGGCTTCAACAGCCCGGAGATGGTCGACGCGATGACCGCCCTGCACAAGGCGATCTTCACCGAGACGGCGCTGCCCGGCCCGGGCACGACCGCCGACTTCTTCGCCGGTGACGCGGCCATGACGGTCACCCAGATCTCGCGCGCGTCGCTGCTGAAGGACGGCGGCTTCGGCTGGGACCTGGTGCCCCTGCCAGCCGGCCCGAAGGGGCCGTACGCGGTGGTCGGCCAGGCCGGCATCGGGGTGATGAAGAAGAGCCCGCACGCCGAGCAGGCGGCCGACTTCCTGGCCTTCCTGACCAACCCGACCAACTCGGCGAAGCTCGCCCAGTTCTTCCCGCCGCCGCGGCAGTCGCAGCTGACCGCCGAGACGCTGGCGAAGACGAACCCGAAGCTCAAGCCCGAGCAGCTGCAGAAGGTGGTCGTCGACGGCATCACCAGCGGTGTGGTCAAGCCCAGCCACGCCGGGCAGGCCGAGCTGAGCCAGCAGGTCCGGGCCGGGCTTGATCCGCTGTGGCAGCCGAACGCGGACGTCAAGGGCGTACTCGACGGCGTCTGCGCCAAGATCCAG
>NZ_JBJZOG010000083.1:0-28524 GCF_047200535.1 Micromonospora mangrovicola
AGCGTCTCAGTCCGCCGCCTCGGCCGGCGCGGGCGCGCTGCGGTGCCGGCCGCCGGTCGGCCGGCGGCCGGGCGCCGGGCCAGCCGGACGGGACGCGCCGGCGGTCAGCCGCAGCGTGGTCGACCCCGGCGGGGCCGGGCGGCCGGACCGGACCGGTCCGGGCGTGCGGGCCGGCAGGCCCGCGTCGGCGGGCGGGGTCATCCGGGAGGTCGCCACCACCCGGGCGACACCGACCACGATCGGCGGGGCCAGCAGGTCGACCATCTCGGCCGGCAGGTTCGGCCGGACCTTCGGCCAGTCGCCCTCGGCCACGGACCAGTACGTCGCACCGGAGTCCTCGGTCGCCGTCACCGGCGCGTCATCGGACGTACGGCGGTGCTTACCCATGGGAACGCCTCCAGGAGCTGCCGGGGTGCGGCCCCGGGCGGGCCGCCGGCTGGGACACCCGGAGAAACGAGCCCCGCACCGGCCCGGTGACGGGGCGTGCGGGGCTCGCCCGGCGCGGCTCAGTCGAAGATCGGACCCAGTTCCCGGGTCCGCTTCAGCTCGTAGAAGCCCGGGGTGCCGGCGACCAGCAGGACGCCGTCCCAGAGCTTGCCGGCCGCCTCGCCCTTCGGGGCCGGGGTGATCACCGGGCCGAAGAAGGCGATCTGCTTGCCGTCCGGGCCGGGGGCGTGGATCACCGGGGTGCCCACATCGGTGCCGACCGGCCGCATGCCCGCCTCGTGGCTGGCCCGCAGCGCCTCGTCGTACTCGGTGGACTCGGCGGCGTCGGCCAGCGCCGGGTCCAGCCCGACGTCGGTCAGCGCGCCGACCAACAGGTCCCGGCCGAGTTCCTCCTTGCCCAGGTGGATCCGGGTGCCCAGCGCGGTGTAGAGCTTCGCCAGCGTCTCCCCGCCGTGCGCCTGCTCGACGGCGATGCAGACCCGCACCGGGCCCCAGCCCTGCTTCATCAGGTCCTGGTACTGCTCGGGCAGGTCGCGCCCCTCGTTGAGCACGGAGAGGCTCATCACGTGGAAACGGATCTCCAGGTCCCGGACCTGCTCCACCTCCAGCAGCCAGCGGGAGGTGATCCACGCCCACGGGCACAGCGGGTCGAACCACATGTCCACGGCGACACGTTCGGTCACGGTGTCATCCCTTCACGACTTGCGCGCCGGAGCTCCGGCGCTGTCCCTTCCGATCCTCACCCCGCACGGGATCGACCGGCACCGGAATGAGAGCGTGACCTCGACCACCGAAGGGTGTGGGTGCATGGAAGACTCGGTCCGGACCGGCCGTCACGAGCGGATCGGTGCGGCCGGTGCCGCGGGGCGCGGCGAGACGAGTGGGATGGAGACGAACAGTGCCGGGAGTGCGCAACCTGACCCAGGTCGAGGCCACCGAGCGGGCCCGCCTGCTCGAGGTGAGCGGGTACGACATCAACCTCGACCTGTCGACCGCCGTGCAGGCCACCGGCCGCACGTTCCGCTCGGTGACCGAGGTCCGGTTCCGCTGCACCGAGCCGGGCGCCACCACGTTCATCGAGACGGCCGCCGAGTCGGTGCGCTCCGCCACGCTCAACGGCGCGCCGGTCGACCTCGCCGACTTCTCGGCCGAGAAGGGCCTCACCCTCACCGGCCTGGCCGCGGAGAACGTCCTCGTGGTGGACGCCGACTTCACGTACTCCAACAGCGGCCAGGGCCTGCACCGCACGGTGGACCCGGTGGACGGTGAGACCTACCTGTACAGCCAGTTCGAGACCGCGGACGCGCAGCGCGTCTTCGCCTGCTTCGACCAGCCGGACCTGAAGAGCGTCTACACCTGGCACGCCACCGTCCCCGACCACTGGCGGGTGGTCTCCAACATGCCGGTGGACCGCGAGGAGCCGGCCGGCGAGGGGCTGAAGACCGTCCACTTCGCCGAGTCGGCGCGGATGAGCACCTACATCACCGCGCTCTGCGCCGGGCCGTACCACGAGGTGCGGGACCATCACGACGGCATCGACCTGGGCGTCTACTGCCGGGCCTCGATGGCGCGGTACCTGGACTCCGACGACCTGTTCCTGATCACCAAGCAGGGCTTCGACTTCTTCCACGAGCAGTTCCAGGTGCGCTACCCGCTGCCCAAGTACGACCAGCTCTGGGTGCCGGACTTCAACGCCGGCGCGATGGAGAACTTCGGCTGCGTCACGCACGCCGAATCGCACTACATCTTCCGCTCCCAGGTCACCGACTTCGAGTACGAGCAGCGCGCGAACACGATCCTGCACGAGCTGGCGCACATGTGGTTCGGTGACCTGGTCACCATGCGCTGGTGGAACGACCTGTGGCTGAACGAGTCGTTCGCCGAGTGGGCGAGCCACTGGTGCAACACCCACGCCACCCGCTTCTCCGAGGCGTGGACCACCTTCCTGTCCATCCGCAAGAACTGGGGCTACCGGCAGGACCAGCTCTCCTCCACCCACCCGGTCTACTGCGAGATGCCGGACCTGGAGGCGGTCGAGGTCAACTTCGACGGCATCACCTACGCCAAGGGCGCCAGCGTGCTCAAGCAGCTCGTCGCGTACGTGGGCGAGGAGCCGTTCCTGGCCGGCCTGCGGGCGTACTTCGGCAAGCACGCCTGGGGCAACGCCACCTTCGACGACCTGCTCTCCGAGCTGGAGGCCGCCTCGGGCCGGGAGCTGCGCAAGTTCGCCGCGCAGTGGCTGGAGACCGCGCAGGTCAACACCCTGCGTCCCGAGGTCGCCGTCGGCGCCGACGGCAGCTACGAGCGGGTGCTGGTCCGGCAGGAGGCGCCAGCCGGGTACCCGACGCTGCGTACCCACCGGATCGGGGTGGGCCTCTACGACCTGACCGACGGCCGGCTGGTCCGCCGGGAGACGGTCGAGGTGGACGTGACCGGCGAGCTGACCGAGCTGTCCGTGCTGCACGGCAAGCCGGCCGCCGACGTGCTGCTGCTCAACGACGAGGACCTGACGTACACCAAGCTGCGGCTGGACGAGCGGTCGATGGCCACCGTGGTGCAGCACATCGCCGGCTTCGACTCGTCGCTGGCCCGGGCGCTGTGCTGGACCGCCGCCTGGGACATGACCCGGGACGCCGAGCTGGCGGCCCGGGACTACGTGGCGCTGGCGCTGGCCGGGCTGCCGGCGGAGACCGACATCAACCTGGTCACCGCCACCCTGCGCCAGGCAACCACCACGCTCACCTTCTACGCCGACCCGGCCTGGGCGCCGACCGGCTGGGCCGAGTTGGCCCGTACCGCCCGGGACGCCCTCGCCGCGGCCGAGCCGGGCAGCGGCTTCCAGCTCGCCTGGGCCCGGGCGTACGCCTCGGCGGCCCGGTCCGAGGAGGACCTGGCGATCCTGCGTGGCTGGCTGGACGGCGCCGAGGTGACTCCCGGCCTGACCGTGGACACCGAGCTGCGCTGGACGGTGCTCCAGTCGCTGGTGGCCAACGGCGCGGCCGGGGCGGCCGAGGTGGAGGCCGAGCTGGCCAACGATCGCACCGCCAGCGGCGAGCGCGAGGCCGCGTACGCGCGCGCTCTGGTGCCGACCGCGGCGAACAAGGCGGCGGTGTGGGCGGAGCTCACCGGGCCGGAGGCGCTGCCGAACTGGCGCAACCGGGCGCTGCTGCAGGGCTTCACCCACCCGGCGCAGGTGGACCTCACCGCGTCGTACCGGGACCGGTACTTCGCCACCGTGGCCCAGGTCTGGGCGCAGCGGGACAGCGAGCCGGCGCAGGAGTTCGTCCAGCTCGCCTACCCGGCGTACCTGGTCGACGAGGACACGGTGACGGCCACCGACGCCTGGCTGGCCCAGGAGGGACACCCGGCGTCGCTGCGCCGGCTGGTGGCCGAGGGCCGCGACGGCGTGGTCCGCGCCCTCAGGGCCCGCGCCAAGGACGGCCAGAGCGCCTGACCCGTCGAGGAGCGGTCCGGGCGTCGCCGCCCGGCGGGAGCAGAAAGCCCGGCCCGCGTTGGCGCGGGCCGGGCTTCGTCGTACGGGGGAGGGCTCAGCCCTTGCCGGCGTGGCTGGCGAGCTGGTCGAGCCCCTGGATGATGCCGCCGGCCAGGTCACCGCCGCCGAAGGACGCCACCATGGAGAGCGCGGCGAGCTTGGCGTACGTGTCCGGGATGCGCTTGCGGGCGTACCTGCCGGTGATGATCTCGAGCTGCCGCTGGTTGGGCGACACGGCGATCAGCACCGACTTGTCCGGCTCGGCGAGCTGCCGGTGCAGCCGCTCGGCGTGCTCCCGGATCGGCTCGTCGAGGCCGCCCACGTAGACCGAGAAGACCAGGCCGGTCCCCTGGTCGGCCAGGCGGAGCGCCTCGTCGATGCGGAGCAGCTGACGGGTCGAGAAGGGCCCGTCCAGCACGTTGGGCGGGACGGCGGTCCCCGTCACGGCCTGCTTCTCACCAACGGTCACTTGCGCCTCCGGTTCCACCGGCCGGCGCCTCGACGCCGGCCTTTGCAAGCTTGTGGCTGGTCAGAGCCGGTGCCTGCGCCCCGGCGGCCAGCGCGGTGCCGGCCGAGTCGGCCAGCTGCTCCGGACGGCCGAGGAACCAGACCGGAGTGAAGTCGAAGGGCCGGCCCGGCCGGTAGCGCTTGGCACCGCCACCGCCGCCACCGCGATTGCCGGCGTACGCCAGACCGGCGATCACCAGCACCGCGGCCGCCGGGATGCCGACGAAGAGCACCAACGTGTCGGTAACAGACAATCCCAACGCCCCCAGGCGGAAAAAGAGACCAGGAATCTTCCGGGTCGGACGATCATGACGACGGGCGCCCGATCCCGCTTGTGATGTTCACGTTAGCGGAGTCGACGGCCCGCCAGATTGCGGGGTGCTGATCCCATCCGCCACAGCCGTGCTCCAGTTGCGCGGCAGTGGCTATCAATGTCGCGTCGTCGCCGAACCGGCCGGTGAGCAGCACCCCGACCGGCATCCCGTCGGCGGTCCGGTGCAGCGGCAGGGAAACGGACGGATCGCCGGTCACGTTGAAGATGGCGCAGTACGGCGAGAACCGGCGCTGCCGGTCGAAATCCTCCGCCGGGTCGAGGGCGGCGAACGCGCCGACCGGCGCCTGCGGGGCGGCCAGGGTCGGGCAGAGCAACAGGTCGCAACCGGCGGTGCGGCGGACCCCGAGGCGTACCTGGGCCTGGAGTTCACCGAGCGCGGTCAGCAGCGGACCGGCACCGATCGCGGCGCCGCGCTCGCGGAGCAGCCGGGTCAGCGGCAGCAGGTCGCTCTCCCGGTCGACCGGCACCGGGGAGAGCGCCAGCACGTACCAGACGATCTCGAACAGCGGCCAGGCCGCGGGGCCGAGCGGCGCGGGGACCTCGACCACCTCGTGGCCGGCCGCGGCGAGCAGCGCGGCGGCCCGGTCCACGGCGGCCACGCAGTCGGGGTGGACCGGCTCGTCGGCGAGCATCGGCGTGGTGAAGCGGCCGACCCGCAGCCGGCGGCGGGGCGTCCCGCGGGCCGCGGCCAGATAGCCGTCGGCGGGCGCGGCCGGCGGCAGGTACGGCTCGCCGGGCACCGGGCGGGCCATGACGTCGAGCAGGGCGGCCACGTCGGCGACGGTCCGCCCGAGCGGGCCGTTGGTGGGCAGCCCGAACGCCCCGAAGCCGAGCGGCCCGCCGGAGACCAGTCCCCGGCTCGGCTTGTAGCCGACCAGGCCGCACAGTGCCGCCGGGATGCGCAGCGAGCCGCCGCCGTCGGAGCCCTGCGCCACCGGCACCAGCCCGGCCGCCACCGCGGCCGCCGCGCCGCCGCTGGACCCGCCCGCCGTGTACGCGAGGTCCCACGGGTTGCGCGCCGGCGGCGCCACCCGCCCCTCCGAGTAGAGCGAGCAGCCCAGCTCCGAAGTGGTGGTCTTGCCCAGGCTGACCAGTCCGGCCTCGGCCATGAACCGGACCACGTCGGCGTCGATCGGCGGTACGAATTCGGCGAACGCGGCCGAGCCGAAGGTGGTGCGCACCCCGGCGGTCAGCGTCAGGTCCTTGATCGCGGTCGGCACCCCGTGCAGCGGACCGCGCTGGTCCGTGGGCACCGCGTCGGCGGCCCGGGCCGCCTCCCGGGCCCGTTCCGGCGTGACGGTGACGAACGCGCCGACGGTGTCGCCGAGCGCGTCGACCCGGCGCAGGTGGTGCTCGACCAGCTCCAAGCTGGACAGCTCGCCCCGGCGGATCGCGTCGGCCTGTTTTAGCGCGGTCAGGTCGTGCGGTTCGGCCATACCGCCATCCTGCCCGCAGGGTCCACCGGACGCACTTCTCCCGCGCCGGCCGGGGGCGCCGGCTCCGTCCGCCCGGTGGCCTCCTGGCCGCCCCGGCGGCCGGGGGAGCCCGCCCGGGCCGAAGGGGCGACGGTGGGTCGCGGCCGCTTTGCTCTGCTGTGTCGCGGTCGCGCGGCCGGCGGACGCGCCGGTCAGCCGTGCAGGAAGCGCAGCGCGTTGCGGGAGAGGAGCTTGTCGCGCTGGTCGGCGGTGAGAAAGTCGGCCTTCCGGACCACCTGCCCGACCGGGCGCTCCCCCAGCGGGTACGGGTAGTCGCTGCCGACCAGCACCCGGTCCTCGCCCATGGTGTCGACCAGCAGCCGCAGCGCGGCCGGCTCGAAGACCACCGAGTCGACGCAGAACCGGTCGACGTAGGCGCTGGGCGGGGCGGTGGACGCACCACGTACCAGGTCGCCCCGGCGGTGCCAGGCGTTGTCGGCACGGCCCAGCCAGAACGGGAAGCTGCCGCCGCCGTGCGCGAAGCAGATCCGCAGCGTCTCGGGCACCCGGTCGAAGACCCCGCCGAGAATGAGCGCCAGCACCGACAGATGCGTCTCGGCGGGCATCCCGGTCAGCCAGCGGGCCATCCAGCGGTCCAGCCGGGGCCCGCCCGGCATGTCCCACGGGTGCACGAAGACCGGTGCGCCGACGTGCGCGCAGTGGGTCAGGAACTGCACGACTCCGGCGTCGTCGAGGTCCCGGTCACCGACGTGGTTCCCGATCTCCACGCCGACGTGCCCGGCGGCCAGGCAGCGGTCCAGTTCGGCGCAGGCGGCGTCCGGGTCCTGCAACGGCACCTGGCAGAACGGCACCAGCCGGTCGCCCCCACCCGCGGTGACCTCCAGAGTGAGATCGTTGAAGATCCGGGCCACCTTGACCGCCTGGTCCGCCGGGCGGTCGTAGCTGAAAAAGACCGGGGTGGGCGAGACCACCTGCACGTCGACGCCGTCGGCGGTCATGTCGCCGAGCCGGGTCTCCGCATCCCAGCACTCCGCGCCGACCGGCCGGAACTCCGTCTCCCCCACCATGATCATGGCGGCGCGCTCGGAATCCACCCGCAGCCAGGGCCAGCCGGACCCGCCGCACGCCGCGGCGAGGTCCGGCCACCCCTTCGGTACGACGTGCGTGTGCACGTCCACGACCGGTCCGCGCATCAGCCCTTGCCCGGGTGCAGCGCGCCGCAGTTGGTGCAGGTGCGGGCCTTCTCGTCGGCGTAGAACGCGGCGAAGACCGGCGGCAGGTCGGCGGCGATGTCCCGGACCTGGAGCTCCACCTCGTGCACCTTGTGGCTGCACTCCGGGCAGTACCACTGGAACTTCTCCAGGGTGCCCTCCTCCCGGACCCGCTCGATCACCATGCCGATCGAGCCCGCCTCGGGGCGCTGCGGGGAGTGCGGGGTGTTACGCGGCAGCATCCACATCTGACCCTCGCGCACGTGCACCGTGCGCGGCCCCTCGGGCAGCATCAGGTTGACGTGCATGTTGCCCTTGACCTGGTAGAAGAACTCCTCGTACGGGTCGACGTGGAAGTCGGTGCGCTGGTTCGGGCCGCCGACCACCATGACGATGAAGTCGTCACTGCCCGGCAGCATCTCCTTGTTGCCCACCGGCGGCTTGAGCAGGTGCTGGTTCTCCCCGATCCAGCCGGAGAAGCTGAACGGCTCGGCGATCTCACTCATGACGGACCTCCCGATGGAAGTAGGGCCACGGCCTGCATCTCGATCAGCAGGTGCGGGTGCGGAAGCTGGTGCACCGCCACCGTGGTCCGGGTCGGCCCGGTGGCGTCGAAGAACTCCGCCCACACCTCGTTGTAGCCACCGAAGTCGTTCATGTTGACCAGGTAGCTGGTGACCTGCACCAGGTCGGTCAGGTCCGCGCCGACCGACCGCAGCAGGTCCCCGATGTTCTCGATGACCGCCCGGGTCTGCACCCGGATGTCGAGGTTCGTCGTCCCGAACTCGTCCACCGCCACCCCGGCGAAGGTGTTGTCCGGCCGCCGGGACGACGTACCGGAGACGAAGACGAAGCCCCCGGCGACCTTGACGTGCGGGAACGCCCCACGCGGCACGGCCTTGCCGGCGACCACGCGCGCCTCTCCGCTCACGACGCCGCCTTCAGGGAGACGGTGCCGAGCTTCTCCACCACCGCCCGGACGTGCGCGCCGGGGCGCAGCGGCACCGCGGCGGTCGCCGCCCCGGCGAGGAAGATCCAGCCCTCGCGCAGCCGGACGCCGTGCCGGCCGGCCAGCCGGATGCCCTCGTCCAGGGCGCGGCGCGGGTCGCCGAGGATCGCGGCGGTCGAGCCCACCTGCGCCACCCGGCCGTCGATCTCCAGCAGCACGCCGAGATTGTCCAGGCCGTCCGGCACCGGCGACCACGGCCCGACGGCGAACGCGGCGGCCGAGGTGTTGTCGGCGATGACGTCCGGCAGGGAGAAGGTGAAGTTGGCGTACCGGGAGTCGATCAGTTCGATCGCCGGGGCGACCGCGCGGACCGCCTCGGTGAACGCGCCGACCGGCTCGCCGGGCTCGGGCAGCCGGTCGAGCAGGAACGCCACCTCGGGCTCGACCCGGGGGTGGATGAAGTCGGCGACGTTCACCGTGCCGCCGTCCGGGACCCGCATCACGTCGGTGAGCCGGCCCCAGATCACCTCGTCCACCCCGACCTGGGCCATCTTCGCCTTGCTGGTCAGCCCCATCTTCAGCCCGACCAGCCGCTCGCCCCGGTCGAGGCGGCGCTGCACCAGCGCGGTCTGCACCGCGTAGGCGGCGTCCACGTCGAGGCCGGTCTCGGCGGCGAGCTGCGGGATCGCGGTGGCGGAGTCGGCCGCCGCGCCCAGCTTCTCGGCGATTCCCGCGACGTCCGGTCCGATCATGAGAGCTCCTTCTGGCCGGCGAGGTCGAGTGCCACGTCCACGATCATGTCCTCCTGGCCACCGACCATCCGCCGCCGGCCCAGCTCCACCAGGATCGAGCGGACGTCCACGCCGTACCTCGCCGAGGCGCGCTCGGCGTGCCGCAGGAAGCTGGAGTAGACACCCGCGTACCCCAGGGAGAGCGTCTCCCGGTCCACCTGGACCGGCCGGTCCTGCAGCGGGCGGACGACGTCGTCGGCCGCGTCCATCAGCGCGAACACATCGCAACCGTGCTTCCAGCCGTGCAGCTCGGCGACCGCGACGAAGACCTCCAGCGGGGCGTTCCCGGCCCCGGCGCCCATGCCGGCCAGCGAGGCGTCCACCCGCACGGTGCGGCCGGACGGGGAGCCGAGCGGCCCGTCCCCGAGGATCCGGCCGTGCTCGACGGCGACCACGCTGTTGGCCACGCCGAGCGACAGGTTGTGGTGGGCGTGGATGCCGATCTGCGTCTCCGGTTCGAGCACCTGCCGGTACGCGTCGACCCGCTCCGCCACGTCGGACATCAGCAGCCGGCCGCCGGAGTCGGTGACGTAGACGCAGTGTGCCCCGTACGACTCCATCAGCTTGGCCTGGGCGGCCAGCCCGGCCGGGTCGTTCATGTGCGACATCATCAGGAACCCGGAGACGTCCATGCCGTTCTCCCGGGCCCAGGAGATGTGCTGGGCGGAGATGTCCGCCTCGGTGCAGTGGGTGGCGATCCGCACGCTGGTCACCCCGAGCGCCTTCGCCGCCCTCAGGTCGGCGATGGTGCCGATGCCGGGCAGCAGCAGGGTGGTGAGTTTCGCGGTGGTCAGCACCTCGGCGGCGGCGGAGATCCAGTCGGCGTCGCCGGCCGCGCCGTGGCCGTAGTTGACGCTGGACCCGGCGAGCCCGTCGCCGTGCGCCACCTCGATCGCGGCCACCCCGGCCGCGTCCAGCGCCGCGGCGATCGTCCGCACCTGGTCCACGGTGTACCGGTGGGCGATGGCGTGCATGCCGTCGCGCAGCGTCACGTCCTGGATGTACAGATCCGTCATGCGGTCACCTCCGCGTTCCGGGCCGGCGCGGGGCCGCGCCGGGCCGACCCCAACGCGACCAGCCGCTCGGCGGTACGCAGCGCGGCCGACGTCATGATGTCCAGGTTCCCGGCGTACGCCGGCAGGTAGTGCCCGGCACCGGAGACCTCCAGGAAGACGGAGACCTGCAGGCCGGTGAAGTGCCGCCCGAGGATCGGCACGTAGGTGTCGACCCGGTCGAACTGCACGTCCTGCTTGAGCCGGTAGCCCGGGACGTACTCCTGGACCGTCTTCACCATGTCGGCCACCGAGGCGGCGATCGCAGCCCGGTCGGCGTCGGCGTCCGGACAGAGGCAGTAGACGGTGTCCCGCATCAGCAGCGGCGGGTCGGCCGGATTCAGCACGATGATGGCCTTGCCGCGGTCGGCGCCGCCGACCACCTCGATCGCCCGGGCGGTGGTCTCGGTGAACTCGTCGATGTTGGCCCGGGTGCCCGGCCCGGCCGACTTCGAGGCGATCGAGGCGACGATCTCCCCGTACGCGACCGGGGTGACCCGGCCGACGGCGTGCACGATCGGCACGGTGGCCTGCCCGCCACAGGTGACCATGTTGACGCAGCCCTCGTGCAGGTGCTCGTCGAGGTTCACCGGGGGCACCACGTACGGGCCGATCGCCGCCGGGGTCAGGTCGACCACCGTGCGGCCGTGCGCCCGCAGCACCTCGTGGTGCCGCCGGTGCGCGCCGGCCGAGGTGGCGTCGAAGACCAGCTCGACGTCGGCGAACTCCGGCATGGCGACCAGCCCGTCCACGCCCTCGGCGGTGGTCGCCACGCCGAGCCGGCGGGCCCGGGCCAGGCCGTCCGATTCCGGGTCGATGCCGGCCATCGCCACCATCCGCAGCGACTCCGACAACCGGAGCACCTTGATCATCAGGTCGGTGCCGATGTTGCCCGACCCCAGCACCGCCACCCCGACTGTCATGCCGCCCCCTCCGACGCGGAGAAACAGGTCCGTACCGAGCCGAGCCCGGAGATCCGCGCCTCGTACGCGGCACCGGGCGCGACCGGCACCATCGGGCCGAGCGCCCCGGAGAGCACCACGTCCCCGGCGCGCAGCGGGTCGCCGGCGCGGGCCATGGTCCCGGCCAGCCACTCCAGTGCGTGCAGCGGGTTACCGAGGCAGGCCGCCCCGGCCCCCACGGAGACCGGCTCGCCGGCCCGCTCCAGCACCATGCCGCAGAGCCGCAGGTCCAGGTCGGCGAGCCGGCGCGGCGCGGTGCCGAGCACGAACAGGCCGCTGGAGGCGTTGTCCGCGACGGTGTCCACGATGGAGATGTCCCAGCCGGCGATCCGCGAGTCGACGATCTCGATGGCGGGCAGCACGTGGTCCACCGCCCGGATCAGGTCGACGGTGGTCACCCGCTCGTCGGGCAGGTCGGCGCCGAGCACGAACGCGATCTCCGCCTCGACCCGGGGCTGGAGCAGCCGGCTCATCGGCACCTCGACACCGTCGCCGACGGCCATGTCGTCGAAGAGCACTCCGAAGTCGGGCTGGAAGACGCCGAAGCTCTCCTGCACCGCGCGGGAGGTGAGGCCGATCTTCGCCCCCACCCGGCGGTGGCCCTTGCCGAGCCGCTGCCGGGTGTAGACCTGCTGCACCTGGTAGGCGGCCTCGATGTCGCCTTCCGGCAGCAGCCGCCCGCGCAGGGGCGGGCACGGCTTCTCCTCCTGCCGCGCCATGGCCAGTTCCCGGTTGGCGGCCTCGATGTCGACGGTCATCCCCGCTCCTCGCGCTCGCTGACGACGTTCGCGACGGTTCACGACCGCGGGGCTCGCATCCCCGGCTCGCTCCTCGCGCTCACGATGCCGTGCATTCTGCCCCCCGCGCGCGCTCACGAGAGGTCCACGCAGACGTTGGTGAGTTCGGAGTAGAAGTCGAGCGAGTGCACGCCACCCTCCCGGCCGATGCCGGACGCCTTCACCCCGCCGAACGGAGTGCGCAGGTCGCGCAGGAACCAGGTGTTCACCCAGACGATGCCGGCGTCCAGCCCGGAGCCGGCCCGGTGCGCCCGGCCCACGTCCCGGGTCCAGACCGTCGCCGCCAGGCCGTACTCGGTGCCGTTGGCCAGCGCGTACGCCTCGTCCTCGTCGTCGAACGGCGCCACGTGGACCACCGGGCCGAAGATCTCCTCCCGGTTGGTGCGCGCGTCCGGCCCGAGCCCGGTCAGCACGGTCGGCTGCACGTACGCGCCACCGTCGCGGGCGTCACCGAAGCGCGGCACCCCGCCCCCGGCGCGCACCTCGGCGCCCTCGGTGCGGGCCAGCTCGTAGTAGCCGAGCACCTTGTCCCGGTGGCCGGGTGAGATCAGCGGCATGTTCACCGTCGCCTCGTCGGCCGGCCAGCCGTACGCCAGCTCGTCGGCGCGCTTGACCAGCCGGGCGGTGAACTCCTCGAAGACGGGCCGCTGCACGTAGATCCGCTCGGTGCAGAGGCACACCTGACCGCCGTTGGTGAAGCTGGACCGGACCGAACCGGCGACCGCCGCGTCCAGGTCGGCGTCGGCGAAGACCAGCCCGGCGTTCTTGCCGCCCAGCTCGAAGCTGACCGCCTTCACCCCGTCCGCCGCGGCCCGCATGATCGCGCTGCCGGTGGCCGACTCGCCGGTGAAGGTGATCGCGTCAACGCCCGGGTGCCGGGTGAGGAACTCCCCGGCCGAGCCGGGACCGAAGCCGTGCACCAGGTTGAACACCCCGTCGGGCACGCCCGCGGCGGCCATCACCTCGGCGAGCAGGGTGGCCGAGGCCGGGGTCTCCTCGCTGGGCTTCACGATCACCGCGTTGCCGCAGGCCAGGGCCGGGGCGACCTTCCAGGTGAGCAGGAGCAGCGGCAGGTTCCACGGCACGATCACCGCCACCACGCCGACCGGCTTGCGGACCGCGTAGTTCAGCGCCCGGCCACCGGTCGGGGTGACCGTGGTGAAGGACTCGGTCGGCGCGGTCGCCACGATCTCGGCGAACGCCCGGAAGTTGGCCGCGCCGCGCGGGATGTCCAGGGTGCGGGCCTGGGAGATGGCCTTGCCGGTGTCCGCGACCTCGGCGGCGACCAGGTCGTCGAAGCGACGCTCCAGCTCGTCGGCGACCCGGCGCAGCACCTCGGCGCGGTCCCGCTCCCCCATCCGACCCCACGGCCCCCGCAGCGCCGCCCGGGCGGCGGCCACGGCGTCGTCCACCGTGGACGGGGACGCCTCGACCACCTCGAAGACGGGTTCGCCGGTGACCGGGCTGCGCTTGGTGAACCGCTGCCCGGCGTCGACGAACTCACCGCCGACGAAGTTGCGCAGCAGGCCGGGGCCGTCGGGCGCGTGCCCGGCCATCAACCGCGGATCCCAGAGCGTCATCGCCGCCTCCCTCGCCCGAGCGTCAGCGCCGCGCCGGCCAGCGCCGCCGCCGCGCCGGCCGCCAGCGCCCCCAGCACCTGGTACTGCCGGCGCACCCGGCGGCGCACCTCGGCGTACGGGGTGGTGGAGAACGAGACCAGCTCGTACTGCGAGACGTACCGGCCGGGCAGGGCCCGCTCCAGGGCGTGCTCGATCCGCTTGCGGGTCTGGAACACCGGGGAGGCCACCTTGTCCCGCATCTCCACGAAGTTGGCCAGCGCCATCCGGGCGATCGCCTCGGCGTTGGCCTGCCGGCGGTACTGGAACAGCGGCAGCGCCGCGGACCACTCGTCGCCGCATTCGTCGAGGCAGCGGTCCAGCTCGACCACGTCCTCGAACGCGCAGTTCGCGCCCTGACCGTAGAACGGCACGATGGCGTGCGCCGCGTCGCCGAGCAGGCCCACCCTCCCGTCCACCTGCCAGGGGGCGCAGCGGACCGTGCCGAGCACCCCGACCGGGTTGTGCTGGTAGTCGTCGACCAGGTTCGGGGCGAGCGGGATCAGGTCCGGGTAGTGGGTGCTGAAGTACCGCTCGATGGCGGCCGGGCTGCCCAGCGAGGCGAAGCTCTGCGTGCCGTGGGTGGGCCAGAAGAGGGTGCAGGTGAAGGAGCGGTCCGGGTTGGGCAGCGCGATCATCATCGAGGTGCCGCGTGGCCAGATGTGCAGCGCTCCCGGGTCGAGGGCGAAGTCGCCGCCGATCGGCGGGATGGTGAGTTCCTTGTAGCCGTAGTCGAGGAAGTCGACGCTCTCGGTCAGCACCCCGTCCGCGAGGAGCTGCCCGCGTACGGCGGAGCCGGCGCCGTCGGCGCCGAGGACCACCGACGCGGTCTCGGTGACCTTGCCCTGCGGGGTCTCGAAGGTCATCTCGCCGGTGGCCAGGTCGAGGTCGACCAGCCGGTGGTCGAAGGCGATCCGCACGCCGGGCCGCGCGGCGGCGGCGGTGAGCAGCGCGTTGTTCAGCGCACCCCGGCTGATCGAGTTGATCGCCCGGTCACCGGAGACGCTGTACGACTGGAACTGCGGCTCCCCCTCCACCGGGTGGATCATCCGGCCGCGCATCGGCAGCGCGTCCGCCATCACCTGCTGGTCCAGCCCGATCCGGCGCAGCGCGTCGAGGCCCCGCTCGGAGAGCGCCAGGTTGATCGAGCGCCCCCGCTCGGCCGTGCCGGTACGCGGGTCCGGCCGCCGCTCGTAGAGCGCCACCGGGTAACCGCGCCGGGCCAGGAAGCAGGCCAGCAGGCAGCCGGCCAGCCCGGCGCCGACGACGGCGATCTCGTCGCGTCGCGGGTTCATGCGGAAACCTCCACGGTCGCGGCCAGCGCGTCGGCGACCCGCCAGCAGTCGTGGTACGTCGAGTAGAGCGGCACCGGGGCGAACCGGACGATGTCCGGCTCCCGCGCGTCGGCGATCACGCCGTGCTCGTGCCGCAGCCGCTTGGTCAGCTCGTTGGCGCTGCCCGCCCCGATCCGCACGGACAGTTGGCAGCCCCGTCGGGCCGGGTCGCGCGGGGTGACCACCGTCAGCGGCCGGCCGGCGGTCACCTCGTCGAGCAGCCGCTCCAGGTAGCCGGTGAGCCGCAGGCTGCGCTGCCGCAGCGCCGGCATGCCGACGGAGTCGAACAGCTCCAGCGAGGTACGCACCGGGCCCATCGCGAAGATCGGCGGGTTGGAAATCTGCCACGCCTCGACGGTTGCCGGCGGCCGGGACACCGGGGTCATCTCGAACCGGGTGGCGGCCTCGGTGCTCCACCAGCCCTCGAAGCGGGGCAGCGCCGGGTCGCCGAGGTGTCGCTCGTGCACGAAGACGCCCGCGAGGGCGCCCGGACCGGAGTTCAGGTACTTGTAGGAGCACCAGGCGGCGAAGTCGACGTCCCAGTCGTGCAGGGTGAGGGGAACATTGCCGACCGCGTGCGCCAGGTCCCAGCCGACCACCGCCCCGGCGGCCCGCCCGGCGGCGGTGATCCCCGCGATGTCCATCAGCTCGCCGGTGAGGTAGTTGACCCCGCCGAGCAGCAGCAGCGCCACGGTGTGTCCCTCGGCGGCCAGGAAGTCGAGGACGTCCTGGGTCCGCAGGGTGTCCTCGCCGGAGCGCGGCTTTAGCCGGACCACGGTGGCGTCCGGGTCCAGGCCGTGGAAGCGGGCCTGGCTGCGGACCGCGTAGCTGTCCGACGGGAAGGCGCTGTCCTCGATGACGATCCGGGTCCGCTCCCCCGCCGGCCGGTAGAAGCTCACCATCAGCAGGTGCAGGTTGACCGTGAGGGAGTTCATCACCACGGTCTCCGCCGGGAGCGCGCCGACCAGTCGCGCGGCCGGCGCGGTCAGCAGTTCGTGGTACGGCAGCCAGGGCCGCCCCGCCTCCAGGTGCCCCTCCACACCCAGCCGGCGCCAGTCGTCCAGGTCGGCGAGGAGTTCGTCCCGGGTGGCCCGGGGTTGCAGGCCCAGCGAGTTGCCGGCCAGGTACGCCACCTCGGGGTGACGCCCGCCCTCGGCCGGCGGCACGTGGAACAGGTGCCGGTGCCCGGGGTCGGCGGCGTCGAGCTGCCGCGCCCCGGCCTCGTCGAGGCGCAGCGGCCCGGTCTCGTCCTTCGTCATCGCCTCGTCCTTCTCTGCGGTCACATCGCGGTCCGGGCCGACCACAGCTCGGGGAAGACCACCCGGGCCATGCTCCGCTGCAGCCAGGCCAGCCCGGCGGAACCGCCGCTGCCGACCTTGGCGCCCATGGTCCGCTGCACCGCCTTGAGGTGGTGCCAGCGCCAGTCGCCGAACCGCTCGGCCACCTCGGTCAGCGCCTCGCCCAGCAGCCGCAGGTGGTTGTCCGGGCCGGCGTCGGCGTAGACGCGCACCCAGGCGGCCTCCACGGCGGCGTGCGGCTCGTGCTCGGTCGCCACGTCCCGGTCCAGCAGCTCGGCGGGCAGGTCGAAGCCGCGTCGGGCGAGCAGGGCGACCACGTCGTCCCAGAGGCTCGGCGCGGCGAGGGCGGCGGTCAGCTCGGCGTGCACCTCGGTCTGCCGGCGGAACGGGCGGATCAGCGCCGGGTCGCGCAGGCCGAGCAGGAACTCCAGGTGGCGGTACATCGCGGACTGGAAGCCGGAGCCCTCGCCGAGCATGTTCCGGAACCGGTTGAAGTCGGCCGGCGTCATCCAGCGCAGGCCCTGCCAGGCGGCGTTGAGCCCCTCCAGGTGCAGCGCGGTGCGGTGCAGCGCGGGCAGCGCCTCCCAGATCCGGTTCGCCCGCAGCTCCCGCTGGGCGTGCCGCAGCTCGTGGCAGGTCAGCCCGAAGTACAGCTCCATGATCTGGCTGACCATCAAAAAGGACATCTCGCCGGGGTCGTCGCTGAGCGGCTGCTGGAGCTGGTGCAGCGTGCTCGCGCGGACGTACGCGTCGTAGGGCACCCGGTCGGCGAACTCCAGCGTCGGTTCGCCGCCGTTGCGCGCCGCCCGCGCCGCCCGCTGCTGCGCGGTCGCCGGGCGTACCGCCGTGGTCTGTTCCACCGTCGTCTCCCTCCGAACCCGGGGTAGGGGACATGATGCCGCTGGTGGATCCGCAGATGGAATGCCTCTTCAACGGCGGTACGGTGGTCCTACCTGTCGCTCTGAAGGCTTCCCCGCACTCGACTTCACGGAAGAAAGGTCACCGCGTGGACGACATGGACTGGGCGCTGCTGCGCGAGCTCCAGGCCGACGCCCGGCTCTCGTACAGCGAGCTGTCCCGCCGGGTGCACCTGTCACCGCCCGCGGTGGCCGAGCGGGTCCGCCGGCTGGAGGAGTCCGGCGTGATCACCGGCTACCACGCACACGTGGACCTGACCCGGGCCGGGCGGACCGTGCTCGCGCTGATCCGGATGTCCTGCTACGGCTCGCGCTGCATCCTCAACGACCCGGAGGTGGCGGGCTGGCCGGAGATCATGGAGATCCACCGGATCACCGGGGACGCGTGCAGCATGATCAAGGTGGCGGCCGGCTCGATGGGCGAGTTCGAGCAGGTCATCGACCGCCTCGCCCCGTACGGCCAGCCCTCCAGCACGATGGTCCTGTCGACCCCGCTGGACTGGCACCCGGTCACCCCGCTGCCGCCCGGCGGCCCGGCCCCGGCCGGCCGCCGCCGCTGACCGCCCGCCGGGCCGCCGCGACGGCGCCGCCCCGGGTTTGCCCCGGAGTCAGCGGGAAAGCAGCCCTCACTGCCCGTCAGCAGGATTCCGGTGCGCCGCACCGGAAGGGGGGAATCATGCGAGGGCTCGTGGCACATCGCGCCCGATCGGCCGTCCTGAGCGTGCTCGGACTGGTCGCGGCGTTCGTCCTGACGACCGTCACCCCGGCCCGCGCCGGGGAGAACGTCTTCGTCGAGGTGACACCGAACAGCGCCCAGGCGGGGACCCGGGTGAGCATCCGGGCCAGTTGCGACAACAACGACCGGCAGGCCCAGGTCACCTCGGACGCCTTCGGGCGGGTGATGCTCCGGCCGGACAACGGCTTTCTCACCGGGGCGGTCACCATCCCGGGCAACAAAGCGCCGGGTGACTACCCGGTCGATCTGAAATGCTCCAACGGCAGAACCGCCTCCACCACGCTCACCGTGCTGAACATGGCCCAGCCCAGCAAGGGTCCGGCGACCGGCGGCGGGGGCACCGCGGGCGGTCGCGGCGCCGGGTCGCTGCTACTGGTCGGTGGCCTCGTCGCGGTCGCCGTGGTGGCCGGCGTCGGCGCCCGGCGCAAGACCGGTAGCCGCTTCTGACGAGGTGCGGCCATGGCCCGCTCACGAGGCAGGCACGACCGCACCGCAGCGGCAGCCGGCGCGCAGACCGCTGGTCGCCGGGGCGGCCGGCACCGACGCCGGGCGCCGTCCGGTACCCGGCTGCGGTCCGGCCTGCGGCTGGTGTCCCGCGCGTCGCGCCGGTTCGCCCGCGCCGCCGGGCACGCCTTCTCGGCCAGCGTCACCACCGCCGACCCGCAGGCCCGGCCGGTGCCGGTCCGCACCACCCGGTACGCCGGCCGGCGCTACGCCGGCCAGCACGGACCGGGCGCGCCGGTGCTGGTGGTCGCGGCGCTGATGGTGCTCATCGTGGCCATGCTGGGGGTGGAGCGGGTGACCGGGGTCAGCGTGCTGCCGGAGCAGCTCAGCGCCGGGCTGCGTCCACCACCGAAGAAGTTCCCGGTGCTGGCGGCCAGCCCGCCGACCGACCTCACGATCGACAAGATCCAGCTGCGGGCCCCGGTGCACCGGGTCGGCATCGCCCCCGACGGGACCATCGCCGTGCCGGACGTCGGCAAGGCCGGTGAGGCCGGCTGGTACGAGCAGGGCCCCACCCCGGGCCAGTACGGCCCGGCGGTGATCGTGGGGCATGTCGACACCACCACCGGGCCGGCAGTCTTTCACGACCTGAAGAACCTCGACGACGGCGACCGGATCGAGGTGACCCGCGCGGACCGTTCGGTGGCGGTCTTCGAGGTCACCCAGGTCAAGCGGTACGGCAAGGAGCGACTCCCGGTCGAGGAGATCTACGGCGACTTCAGCCGGCCGAACCTGCGGCTGATCACCTGCGGTGGCCGGTGGGTGGGCGGCGAGACCGGGTACGCCGACAACCTCGTGGTCTACGCGTCGCTGGTGAAGGCGCGCGGCCGGTGAACGGCCGCTCAGGCCGCCTCGGGCTCGGGTTCACGCAGGTCGAGCCAGTCCGCCCAGCGCGGGTCCGGCGCCCGGTGGCCGAGCACCCGCCATGCCGTGCCCTTGGGGGCGGCCGGCATGATGTGCAGCCGCCAGCCCAGCTCGGCGGGGGTCTTGTCGCCCTTCGTGTGGTTGCAGCGGGCGCACGCCGCCACCACGTTCTCCCAGGCGTGCCGACCGCCCCGGCTACGCGGGAAGACGTGGTCGATGGTCTCCGCTGGCCCGCGGCAGTAGGCGCACCGCCAGCCGTCCCGGGCGAAGATCGCCCGGCGGGAGAGCCCCACGTGGGTCCGGTAGGGCACGCGCACGAAGCGGGTCAGCCGGACCACCGAGGGGACCGGGAGCGCGTTGCGCGCGCTGTGCAGGATCCCGTCGCCGTCGGCGACGCAGACGGCCTTGGCGGAGAGCACGAGGATGGCGGCACGACGTACCGACACGACACACAGCGGCTCGTAGGTGGCGTTGAGAACGAGTGCACCGGAGCCCACCGTGGGTCGTATGTCAGGCATCGCGCTCACCCTTCCCGGTCCAGCCGCTCCCGCCGCTGCCGCGCCGGCACCGCTCCCGCAGGCAGCGGGAAACGACACCGACGCCGGTCGGGGATCACCGACGTCCGTTGCGCCAATCGTCCCTGATCGCGCCCCGGAATGCACGCACTAATCCGGGGTACCTCGGGAAGCGTCCTCCGGCCGTGGCACGATGACCGGTTCCGCCCGGGATGATCAGCGGTAGAGCATTCCCCAGCCGGACGGTGGGTCCACAGCCGGGGCGCCGCCGCCGTGCGGTACGAAAGCAGGGTGAGTGCCGCCAACCTGATGCTGCGCGCCCTGGCCGCCGCACCCTATCCGGCCCCGAGCCCGTCGGCCGACTGCCGCGCCGACACCTGGTGCAAGAGCGTCTACGAGATCACCGGTTCCGCCTGGTTCGCCGAGGGCAGCTACTGGATCGTCCTCAAGCCGCTGCGGATCGTCCTGATCCTGCTGTTCGCGGTCACCGCCCGCTGGGCGCTGCACCGGACCATCAACCGGCTGGTCCGGACGACCACCGCGGGGTCGGTGCCCACCCTGCTCCGTCCGCTGCGGGAGCGGATCCCCAGCGCCTCGCTCGACCCGGAGCAGTTCGTGCCCGAGCGCCGCCGGCAGCGCGCCGAGGCGATCGGCTCGGTGCTGCGCAGCATGGTCACCGCGTTCGTCTTCGGCATCGCGCTGCTGATGGTGCTGAAGGAGTTCAGCTTCGATCTGGCCCCGCTGCTGGCCAGCGCCGGAATCGCCGGCGTGGCCCTCGGCTTCGGCGCGCAGAGCCTGGTCAAGGACCTGATCGCCGGCCTGTTCATGCTGATCGAGGACCAGTACGGGGTCGGCGACACCGTCGACCTGGGCGAGGCGACCGGGGTGGTCGAGGCGGTGGGCCTGCGGGTCACCACGGTGCGGGACGCCCGCGGCGTGCTCTGGTACATCCGTAACGGAGAGATCATCCGGGTCGGCAACAGAAGCCAGGGTTGGGCCCTGGTGGTGGTCGACCTGCCGATCGGCTTCGCCGGCACCGAGGAGGCCACCGCGGTGCTGCGGACGGCCGCGGCCTCGGTGGCGATGGACCCGGAGCTGGCACCGCAGATCGTGGAGGAGCCGGCCGTGCTCGGCGTCGAACAGATCACGGTCGACGGGGCGGTGATCCGTACGGTGGTCAAGACGACCTCCGACGCCCAGTTCACGGTCGCCCGCGAGCTGCGCCGCCGGCTGGCCGAGGCGCTGGAGAACTCGGGTATCACCGCCCAGATCGCGGCGGCCCGGCTATATCCAGGAGTCCCGGTCCGCGTCCCGGCGTCAGGCGAGACGGGCACCGCCGGGGCGACCTGACGGCCGCCACCCGATCCCTCGGGCGGGACGATTTCGGGGGTCGCGCACCGCGCGGCCCCTCAGGTATCGTCCGTTCGTTCAGTCGGAGATGCGACGATCAATCCGTTCGCCCTAGCCAGCTCTCAGACGATCGGGCAGAATCCGGTGCACACGCTTCCCCTGGAGCGTGCTCGTGTCCTCGCTGATCCGTAGATCTGACGACGGTCCCCGGTCGGGCCATCACGAGTGGCCGCACCGAGGACGATGGAGGCGACGGTGTCCGACGAGCGACCCGCCCCGGACGTCCCGGCCACCTTTCGCGACGTGTTCGGCCAGGCCGAGTTCCGCGCCCTCTTCACGGCCAACACCCTGTCCTGGATCGGCGACTACGTCGCCAAGGCGGCCGTCACGGTGCTGGTCTACCGGCAGACCGACTCGGTGGCGCTCTCCGCGGCCGCGTTCGCGGCGAGCTACCTGCCCTGGTTGCTCGGGGGCCCACTGCTCGCCGCACTGGCCGAACGGCACCGCTACCGAGAGGTCATGGCCGCCTGCGACCTGACCCGGATGGCGCTGATGGTGCTGGTGGCGCTGCCCGGGATGCCGCCCTGGGCGATCCTCGCCCTGATCTTCGCCGCCACCCTGGCCAACCCGCCGAGCCAGGCCGCCCGATCCGCGCTCACGCCGCAGATCCTGCACGGCGATCGGCTGGTGGTGGGCCTGTCCGTCCTGGCGAGCAGCAGCCAGGCCGCCCAGGTCGTCGGCTACCTGCTCGGGGCGGCGATCGCCGTGGTGAGTCCGGCCGCCGCCCTGCTGATCAACGCGGCCACCTTCGCGGTGTCGGCGGCCCTCGTCCGGTTCGGGCTGCGCGACCGGCCGTCGACGATGACCGCGGCGCACCGCAGCCACCTGCTGCGGGAGACCGGGCAGGGCTTCCAGATCGTCTTCGGTCAGCCGGTCCTGCGGGCGATCGCGGTGCTGGTGTTCAGCGCGATGCTCTTCTCCATCGTGCCGGAGGGCCTCGCCGCGGCGTGGGCCGCCGAGCGCGGCGGCGACCTCGGCAGCGGCGCCGCCCAGGCGATCATCATGGTCGCGAGCCCGATCGGCTACATCATCGGCGGGCTGGTGGTCGGCCGGTTGTTCAGCCCGGACCGCCGGCTGGCGCTGATACGTCCACTGGCGGTGCTCGCCCCGGCGGCGCTCGCCCCCGCGCTGTTCGACCCGCCGCCGCTCGTGGTGGCAGTCCTCTCGGCGGCGTGCGGCTTCGCCGTCGCGGGTCTGCTGCCGGTGGCGAACAGCCTCTTCGTCCGCGCCCTCCCCGAGGGCTACCGGGCCCGGGCGTTCGGGGTCATGGCCAGCGGTACGCAGATCATCCAGGGCGCTGCGGTGCTGGCCACCGGGGCGCTCGCCGAGCGCTTTTCCATCCCGACGGTGGTCGGCGCATGGAGCGTGGCCGGCGTCGTGCTGATGCTCGGGGCAGCGCTCGCCTGGCCGCACCGGGAGGCGGTGGCTGCGGCCGTCGACGCCGCCACGCGGGCCAACTCGACCCCGGCGGCCCCCACCGCGCCCCGACCACACCCACCCGGTCGGGGCGCGGCCCCGGCGACCGCCGCGGACCGGTCCGGGGACCGCAGCCGCCGGCACGCGGTGACCTGACCCGCCGCCGGCCGGTGGGCGGGAGCTGACCGCCAGCCGCACCTGGCAGGATGGAACGGTGACTTCCCCAGGCGAGTCGATGACCCTCTTCGAGGCGATCGGCGGCGAACCCACCTTCCGCAAGCTGGTGGACGAGTTCTACGCCGGCGTCGCGACCGACCCGCTGCTGCGGCCGATGTACCCGGAGGAGGATCTCGGCCCGGCCGCCGACCGGTTGACCCTCTTCCTCATGCAGTACTGGGGCGGCCCGCGCACCTACTCGGAGCAGCGCGGCCACCCGCGCCTGCGGATGCGGCACGCGCCGTTCCGGATCGGCGCGGCCGAGCGGGACGCCTGGCTGCACCACATGCACCGGGCGGTGGACCGGCTGGACCTGCCGCCGGAGATCGCGGGCGCGCTCTGGGACTACCTGGAGCGGGCCGCGTACTTCATGGTGAACGTGACGGAGGACCCGGCGGCCGGCGCCTGACGGCGATCGACCGCCCCGCTGCCGGGGCCCGCGGCCCCGGCAGCGGCTCAGAGCAGGGCGCCCTCGTCGTGCAGCCAGTCCACGAAGGTGGTGGCGACGGCGGCCCCGCAGTCGAGCAGCTCGACCAGCAGTGCGTCGTGGGCGCCGGCACCGAGCGGGACCTGGAGCTCCGCGTAGATCGGGAGCTGACCGCGCTCGGTCGGGTCGCCGATGTACGCCTTGCAGAACCGTCTGGTGTGGTTCCACTCGTTGACCACCCGGTAGGCCCGGTCCGCCCAGTCCGGCGGCACCGTCGCGTGCGGCCGGGCCCGCATCACCAGGATCTCGTCGTCCGGCCCCTCGAGGGTGACCAGGACGGCGTGCCGCTCCCACATGGCCAGCAGGTTGCCGTCGCCGTCGGCCAGGTAGCGCACGTCGAGCAGGTCGAGCGCGTCGCAGACCCGGCGGAGGGTGACCGGGCCGACGGTGGCCGGCATGTCGGCGGTCACCGGCCGCTCGACGGCCGTATCGTCCCCTGGCTGGCGGGGTGTCGGCGGTCCGCACCGGACGCCGTCCTCCACTGTGATCCCGCTTCGAGTTTCCGGATCGCCGCCGACGGCGGGACCTGGGCGCCATGACCACCACGGCATCGCTCGCGCACCTCACTCCCCAGCGGATCCAATCGCCTACGGTGCGTTGGATCCGAGGATGGACGGTACCCGGACAGCCGGGTTGAGACATCCCCCCAACGGACGCCCCAAACCGGAAGAATGAGCGGGGGTCATCCGTTCGGACGACCGGCTATCGGCGTCAGGCTGAGTTCGGCGACCTTCCGCGACCAGGCCGCCCCATACGGTCCGACCAGTCCGACCCAACGGCCGGCGATCCTCACCTGGACGTCACCGGCGCCGAGGAAGCCCATCCGGACCAGGCCCTGGACCAGCCGCTGCGGCACCTCCACCGGAGCGTCCGGCGCGTCGTCCGGGGTGACCACCACCGCGACGTGGTCCAGCAGCGCGTCACGCAGCGCCCGCTGCCCCACCGCACGGCCCGCCACGCCGTGCGCCACCGCCTCGCGCAGGGTCCCGGCCGCGGCGGCGGCGATCCGGCGGACGTCCTCGGCGGGCAGCGCCTCCACGGCCCGGCTCGGGGCCGGCGGCAGCGGCCAACGCCACCCGTCGTCCCGGCGCCGGGGCAGCCCCGCGCCACCTGCCGCCAGCTCGGACAGCAGCTCCGCCGCGGCGACCGTGACGTCGCCGGGAGCCGGCCCCGCGACCGTCCGCGTCACCAGGACGTCCCACGGCAGCCGGGCCCAGAGGGCGGTACGCCCCGCGTCCGGCACCGGCCGGAGCCGGACCAGAGTCGCCGGGTCCAGCCGGAGCAGCCGGGCCAGGAAGGCACCCGCGTCGGCCACCCCGGTCAGCCCGTGCCCCGCCGCCGGCGCGGTCACCGCGTCTCCCGGCTCACGGGGTCAGCCCCGGGGCGTAGCGGAGCAGGAACGCCCGCTCCTCGGGGGAGATCCGGCGGGGTCGCTGCGCCGCCAGGTCGAACGGGACCAGCACCGAGCGGGCGGTGCTGGCCAGCACGTCGCCGTCGTACAACTCGTAGGCGACGGTGAACGAGGCGGCCCGCAGCTGCTCCACCCACAGCTCGATGCGGACCGTGGGGGCCGCCTCCGCGGTGGCCCGCCCCAGCGCGTAGTCGACCGGACGCAGGTAGTCGACCTCGTGCCGACGGATGACGACCCCGTCGGCGAACGAGCCCACTCCCCACGCCCGGCCGCCGGCGAACATCATCGCCACCCGCGCCTCCTCGTAGAGGGTGAGGAAGCGGGCGTTGTTGACGTGGCCGTACGCGTCCAGGTCGGACCAGCGCAGCGCGCAGTGGTAGACGAACCTGTCAGTCACGGGTGAGCTTGCGGTAGGTCACCCGGTGCGGACGGGCGGCGTCGGCGCCGAGCCGGTCGATCTTGTTCTTCTCGTACGCCTCGAAGTTGCCCTCGAACCAGAACCACTTGGCCGGATCCTGGTCGTCGCCCTCCCAGGCCAGGATGTGCGTGGCGACCCGGTCCAGGAACATCCGGTCGTGGGAGATGACCACGGCGCAGCCGGGGAACTCCAGCAGCGCGTTCTCCAGGCTGCCGAGGGTCTCCACGTCCAGGTCGTTGGTCGGCTCGTCGAGCAGGACGACGTTGCCGCCGATCTTCAGAGTCAGCGCCAGGTTGAGCCGGTTCCGCTCGCCACCGGAGAGCACCTTGGTCGGCTTCTGCTGGTCCGGCCCCTTGAACCCGAAGGCGGCGATGTACGCCCGGGACGGCATCTCGACCTTGCCCACCATGAGGTGGTCCAGCCCGTCGGAGACGACCTCCCAGACCGTCTTGTCGCCGGACAGGCCCTGCCGGCTCTGGTCGACGTACGACAGCGAGACGGTCTCGCCGACCTTGACCGAGCCGTCGGTCGGCTCCTCCAGCCCCACGATGGTCTTGAACAGGGTGGTCTTACCGACACCGTTCGGGCCGATCACGCCGACGATGCCGTTACGGGGCAGCGTGAAGGAGAGGTCGTCGATCAGCACCCGGTCGCCGAATGCCTTGGTGAGGTGGTTGACCTCGATGACCGTGCTGCCCAGCCGCGGGCCCGGCGGGATCTGGATCTCCTCGAAGTCCAGCTTGCGGGTCTTCTCCGCCTCGTTGGCCATCTCCTCGTACCGGTCGAGACGGGCCTTGGACTTGGTCTGCCTGGCCTTGGCGTTGGAGCGGACCCACTCCAGTTCCTCGGAGAGGCGCTTCTGCATCTTGGCGTCGCGGCGACCCTCGACGGCCATCCGGGCGGCCTTCTTCTCCAGGTAGGTGGAGTAGTTGCCCTCGTACGGGTAGGCGCGGCCGCGGTCCAGCTCCAGGATCCAGTTGGCCACGTTGTCGAGGAAGTACCGGTCGTGGGTGATGGCGATGACCGTGCCGGCGTACTTGGCCAGGTGCTGCTCCAGCCACTGCACGCTCTCCGCGTCCAGGTGGTTGGTGGGCTCGTCGAGCAGCAGCAGGTCGGGCGCCTCCAGCAGCAGCTTGCACAGCGCCACCCGGCGGCGCTCACCACCGGAGAGCTTCGTCACGTCGGCGTCGGGCGGCGGGCAGCGCAGCGCGTCCATGGCCAACTCGAGCTTGGAGTCGATGTCCCAGGCGTCGGCGTGGTCCAACTCCTCCTGGAGCTTGCCCATCTCCTCCATCAGCTCGTCGGAGTAGTCCGTCGCCATCTGCTCGGCGATCTTGTTGAACCGCTCCAGCTTGGCCTTGGTCTCGGCGACCGCCTCCTCGATGTTGCCGAGGACGGTCTTGGCGTCGTTCAGCGGCGGCTCCTGCGCCAGCATGCCCACGGTGTAGCCGGGCATCAGCCGGGCCTCGCCGTTGCTGGGCTGGTCCCAGCCTGCCATGATCTTGAGGAGGCTGGACTTACCGGCGCCGTTCGGGCCGACCACACCGATCTTGGCCCCCGGCAGGAAGTTCAGCGTCACGTTGTCGAGCACGACCTTGTCGCCGTGCGCCTTGCGCGCCTTTTCCAGGACGTAGATGAACTGGGCCACGGTGCGGGCTACCTCCGTCGGTTGCGATCGCGGGCTTGCGGGGCGCGGGCGCGGGCGGCGGCTTCCGCCCGCCGCCGGCCGGCAGCCGGCTGCGCGTACGCCGTCGTCAATCCTGACAGGTACGCCCCGCTCCGCCCACATCACCCCGCCCCGCGCCGCGCCGGGCCGCCGAGGTGGCGCCGTCCCGGGCGGCCGAGCCCCCGCCACCCCCGCCGAGCTGCGGATTGCCGACAAGATCACTATGGTGATTCGGTGGATCTGGGACGGGTAGGTAACTCAGGCACGGGGGAACAGACGCCGCAGCTACGCTCAGTACGCTCATCGCGGTGGAACCGTCAGCACCCGGAGGTGGCCGATCGTGACCGTCCGTAGCTCCTTTGTCGTAGTGGCGAACCGACTGCCGGTCGACGAGGTGAGCACACCCGAAGGACGGCAATGGCGCCGCAGCCCCGGCGGGCTGGTCACCGCGCTGCACCCCGTCCTCGCCGAGCACCAGGGCACCTGGGTCGGCTGGGCGGGCGGCACCGGCGCCGCCCCGGAGCCGTTCGACCTGGAGGGCATCCGCCTGCACCCGGTGCCGCTGAGCGCCGAGGAGCTGGAGCGCTACTACGAGGGGCAGTCCAACGCGACGATCTGGCCGCTCTATCACGACGCGGTCGAGACCCCGGCCTACAAGCGCCGCTGGCGCGAGGCGTACCGCCTGGTCAACGCCCGGTTCGCGGAGGCCGCGGCGGACGTGGCGGCCGAGGGCGCGACGGTCTGGGTGCAGGACTACCAGCTCCAGCTGGTCCCGGCGATGCTCCGCGAGCTGCGACCGGACCTGCGGATCGGCTTCTTCCTGCACATCCCGTTCCCGCCGATCGAGCTGTTCATGCAGATGCCGTTCCGCACCGAGCTGCTGCGCGGCCTGCTCGGCGCCGACCTGGTCGGCTTCCAGCAGCGGCTGGCCGCGCAGAACTTCGTCCGGCTCGCCCGTCACCTGCTCGGCCTGCGCTACGAGGGGCAGATGATCCAGGTCGACGGCCGGCAGGTGAAGGCCGGCGCGTTCCCCATCTCCATCGACACCAAGGAGATGGAGCGGATGGCCGCCGACCCGACGATCCAGGCCCGGGCCAAGCAGATCCGGGAGGAGCTCGGCAACCCGAAGACGATCATCCTGGGCGTCGATAGGCTGGACTACACCAAGGGCATCGAACTCCGGTTGAAGGCTTTCCGGGAACTCCTCGCTGACGGAAAGTTGACAGTTCCGGACGCGGTTATGGTGCAGGTGGCCACACCGAGCCGCGAACGCGTGGAGCACTACCAGGCACTTCGGGTGAAGGTCGAGCGCGAGGTGGGCCGGATTAATGGTGAATTCGGCAGGGTCGGCGTGCCGGCGGTGCATTATCTGCATCAGTCGTACAGTCGCTCCGAACTGGCCGCGATGTACGTCGCGGCAGACGTGATGATGGTGACCCCGCTGCGAGACGGAATGAATCTGGTGGCCAAGGAGTACGTCGCATCGCGCGCCGACCAGGGTGGCGCGCTCGTGCTCAGTGAGTTCGCCGGCGCCGCGACAGAGCTGCGCCAGGCGTTCCTGTGCAACCCGCACGACCCCGACGCGGTGAAGGACGCGCTGTTGCGTGCCGTGCACGTCGAGCGACCGGAGGCTCGCCGTCGCATGCGGATCATGCAGCGGCACCTGCGCACCCACGACGTGGGCCACTGGGCCAAGTCCTTCCTGACCGAACTCGGCGTGCCCGATGCGGAGGCCGC
>NZ_JBJZOG010000084.1:0-28382 GCF_047200535.1 Micromonospora mangrovicola
TGTCCGCTGTCCGCTGTCCGCTGCCCGCGATTCGAGCCGGGGGAGGCTCGGGGCAGGCGGGCGACGGGCGGTTGCGTCCGGGGCGCTGAGTCATCCACGTCATCAAGTTCGTAGGCGGAGCGACGACATGCCCGCTCTCGTCCGACTGGTCGCCGCGTCGCCGCGCTTCTCGTGCCGACGGGGCACCGGCGCGGCGAGTAGGGGCCGTGCGGGCCCGGCCGGGAATCAGGTTGGGGCGATCCGTCCGATCATCCGCTCGTCCTGCCCCGACCTCGGCGGTGACGCCGGTCACCCGGCGCGCGGCTCCGGCGTGACGACTGAGGGCCGGCCGCGATGATGCGGCCGGCCCTCCTCGTGCTCCGCGGATCAGAGGGACGAGGCTCCGAAGGTGTCGCACTGACGCGGGTCGCCGGTGTCGAAGCCCTGCTCGAACCAGTGCTGCCGCTGCGCGGAGGTGCCGTGGGTGTACTGGCTCGGATCGGCGTCGCGGCCGGACTGGCGCTGGATGGCGTCGTCGCCGATCGCACCAGCGGTGTTCACCGCGTCCTGAATGTCCTGCTGGTCGATGGACTTGAAGATCGGCTGGCCCTCGGGGTTCTTGGTCTCGGTGGCGTGGTGCGCCCAGGCCCCGGCGAAGCAGTCCGCCTGCAGCTCCAGGCGCACCGAGCCCGAATTCGGGCCGCTGCTGCCCATCTGCTGCGCCTTGTCGTTGAGGCCCAGCAGGTCCTGCACGTGGTGGCCGTACTCGTGGGCGAGCACGTACGGCTGCGGGAACTCGCCCTTGACGTGGAACTGCGACTTCAGGGTGTCGTAGAAGGTGAGGTCGATGTAGACGTGCTGGTCCTCCGGGCAGTAGAACGGACCCACGCCGGAGGAGGCGTTCCCGCAGCCGGTGCTGACCTGATCGCTGAAGAAGCGGGTGGTGACCGGTGCGTACTTCTTTCCGAAGGCGTCCGGCATGGCCGAAGCCCAGTAGTTCTGGATCGAGTTGACGTAGGCCGTGTTGCGGCAGTCGGTCTCCTGCTTGCCGGCCGCCGTGTTGCATTTCTCCTCGAGCGAGCTGTTGTCGGCCTGCTGGCCTCCGCCGCCGAGCTGGCTGAGGCCGAATCCGCCGCCGATGAGCATCAGCACCACCGCGATGATGATTCCGATGATCCCCCCGCGACCACCCCCGCCGGGGATCGGGATCGGGATGCCACCCCCGCCCAGCCCGCCGCCGCGGGACCCACGCATGTCCTCCACCTGGCTGGTGTCGATCCGCGCGTTCTCGTTCAGCTCCATGTTGACCCCGATCACCGATTAGTCCGTGTGTGGTGGTTGCGGTACCGGACCGGGTCCGGACGGCGTGTTCGGTACCCGATGATCTTGCCGGGTAATCCGGGGGATCGGCGGAGGCCGCCCGGTACACTTGGCCCCGTGCTGCGCTGCGAAGGCTGAACCGCCCCGCGCCGACGGGAACTGATACCCCGCCGGCGCTTTCGCGTGCCCTGAGTCAGCCTTTCCGGACCCCGAGAGCGAGTACCCCGAAATGATCACTGCCACCGGCCTGGAACTGCGTGCCGGTTCCCGGATCCTGCTGTCCGACACCACCCTCCGGGTGCAGCCGGGCGACCGGATCGGCCTGGTCGGCCGCAACGGCGCCGGCAAGACCACCACGCTGAAGGTTCTCGCCGGGGAGGGGCAGCCGTACGCGGGCCAGCTCGACCGGCGCAGCGCCATCGGCTACCTCCCGCAGGACCCGCGTACCGGCGACCTGGACGTCACCGGGCGGGACCGGGTGCTCTCCGCCCGCGGGCTGGACGTGCTCATGGCGCAGATGAAGGAGCTGGAGACCAAGCTCGCCGAGGGCGCCGACGACGAGCGCCTGGTCCGTCGCTACGGCGCGCTGGAGGACCAGTTCGCCTCCCTGGGCGGGTACGCGGCCGAGGCCGAGGCGGCCCGGATCTGCGCCAACCTGGGGCTGCCGGACCGCGCCCTGTCCCAGACCATCGGCACCCTCTCCGGCGGCCAGCGCCGCCGGATCGAGCTGGCCCGGATCCTGTTCCGGGACGCGGGCGAGAACGGCGGCGGCATCCTGCTGCTCGACGAGCCCACCAACCACCTCGACGCCGACTCGATCACCTGGCTGCGCGGCTTCCTCGCCAACCACAAGGGCGGCCTGATCGTGATTTCCCACGATGCCTCGCTGCTGCAAGCGGTGGTCAACAAGGTCTGGTTCCTCGACGCCACCCGCTCGGTGGTCGACGTCTACAACCTCGGCTGGAAGGCGTACCTGGAGGCGCGGGAGACCGACGAGCGGCGCCGCCGCCGGGAGCGGGCCAACGCCGAGAAGAAGGCCGGCGCGCTGATGGCCCAGGCCGACAAGATGCGGGCCAAGGCCACCAAGACCGTCGCCGCGCAGAACATGGCCCGCCGGGCCGAGAAGATGCTGGCCGGCCTGGACGAGGTCCGGGTCGCGGACAAGGTGGCGAAGGTACGCTTCCCCACCCCCGCGCCGTGCGGCAAGACCCCGCTCACCGCCACCGGCCTGTCCAAGTCCTACGGGTCGCTGGAGATCTTCACCGACGTCGATGTAGCGGTGGACCGTGGCTCCCGGGTGGCCATCCTCGGCCTCAACGGCGCCGGCAAGACCACCCTGCTGCGGATGCTCGGTGGCCTCCTCGAACCGGACACCGGCGAGGTACGCCCCGGCCACGGCCTGCGCCTCGGCTACTACGCCCAGGAACACGAGACCCTGGACGTGGACCGGACCATCCTGGAGCACATGCGCAGCGCGGCGCCGGAGCAGACCGACACCGACCTGCGCAGGATCCTCGGCGCGTTCCTCTTCTCCGGGGAGGACGTCGACAAGCCGGCCGGGGTGCTGTCCGGTGGCGAGAAGACCCGGTTGGCGCTGGCCACCCTGGTCTGCTCCGGGGCCAACGTGCTGCTGCTCGACGAGCCGACGAACAACCTCGACCCGGTCAGCCGCGAGCAGGTGCTCGACGCGATCGCCCGCTACCCGGGCGCGATCGTGCTGGTCACTCACGACCCCGGCGCGGTCATGGCGCTCAAGCCGGACCGGGCCATCCTGCTTCCCGACGGTGACGAGGACGCCTGGAGCGACGACCTCCTCGAACTCGTCGAACTCGCCTGACCTGCGTCGATCGTTGAGGCTCGCCGCCCAGGCCAGCGGCGCGCGGGGGCGGCACCGGCTGGGCGGTCGGAGAGATCACTCTATCGGGAAGCTGACATTGCATAGCGTGTCGGTTGGCGAATAGTTGATATCTGGCGCATGATCGTTCGAGGCGGTCTAATAGGTGGGACCGTATCCGAACCGCACAGTCTGGGACGTGAGGAATCAGCATGGCAGCCACTGGCACAGCCACCAGCACTGAGAAGGGTCGCCGGATCGTCGGAGCCGAGCGTCAGACGCTCGCCAAGGACCTGGTAAAGCGGTACACCTCCGGGGAGAGCATCCGTGCGCTCGCGGCCTCGACCGGCCGTTCCTACGGATTCATCCACCGGGTGCTCACCGAGTCCGGCGTGCAGCTGCGGCAGCGTGGCGGCGCCCGGCGCCGCAAGAAGGCGTGACCCGCCGACCAGCGTCGTTTATCAGCGCCGTGCCCCGGGCGGTCCGGTGACCGCCGAGACGACCGGGGTACGACTCGACTGCGACGGGCCGGTCGCGACGGTCACGTTGTGCCGGCCCGACGTGCTCAACGCCCAGACCCCGGCGATGTGGCGCGCGATGAGCGACTTCTCCCGGGATCTGCCCGGCGACGTCCGGGTCGTCGTCGTGCGCGGCGAAGGGCGGGCCTTCTCGGCCGGCCTCGACCTGTCGGTGGCCGGTGCCACCGGCCCGGGCTCCTTCGCCGAGCTGTCCACCCTGCCCGAGCAGGAGTGCGCCGACCGCATCGCCGAATATCAGGGTGGCTTCAGCTGGCTGCACCGCCCCGACGTGGTCTCGATCGCGGCGGTGCAGGGGCACGCCATCGGCGCCGGTTTTCAGCTTGCCCTCGCCTGCGACCTGCGGGTGCTCGCCGAGGACGCCCGGCTCTCCATGGCCGAGGTGACCCTCGGCCTGGTCCCCGACCTCGCCGGCACGAAGCGCCTCGTCGAGCTGGTCGGCTACTCCCGCGCCCTGGAGATCTGCGCCACCGGCCGCCGGATGGACGCCGCCGAGGCGGACCGGATCGGGCTGGCCACCCTCGTGGTGCCCAACGCGGAGTTGGATGCCGCGGTGCGGGACCTGGCCGCCGGGCTGCTGGCCAACAACCGGGACGCGATCGTGGAGATCAAGGCGCTGCTCGCCGGGGCTGCCGGGCGTACCCACGCCGAGCAGCAGCGCGCGGAGCGCGAGGCGCAGACCCGGCGGCTGCGCGACCTGGCCGGACGAGGAGAATAGTAAGGACCGTTCGGGAAGATCCGGGTTACTCGCGAGGTTGTCGTAGTCGTCGGGAGGATTGACCCGACGGTGCAGGGCTGCCCGACGACCCGGAGGTGACGAGTGTCCAACCCGATGGCCGGTGGCGGCATGGGCGGCTGGGGCATGCTCCGGTCGATGCGCAACCGGGACGAGATCTCCACCCACCAGCTCAAACAGGGCACCGCCAAGCGGATCGTCGCATTCGCCCGGCCGTACCGGCGGGACATCGCCGTCTTCCTGCTCACCGTGGTGATCGCCGCGGTGATCGGGGTGGCCACCCCGCTGCTCGCCGGTGACGTCATCGACGCGATCGCCGGTGGCGGCGCCGACGCGGGCTCGACCGTCGTCCGGCTCGCGCTGATCATCGCCGTGCTGGCCGTCGCCGACTCGCTGTTCTCGCTGGCCCAACGCTGGTACTCGGCGCGGATCGGGGAGGGCATCATCCTCGACCTGCGCACCAAGGTCTACGACCATGTGCAGCGGATGCCGCTGCAGTTCTTCACCCGGACCCAGACCGGCGCGCTGGTCAGCCGGCTCAACAACGACGTGCTCGGCGCGCAGCGAGCCTTCACCTCCACCCTGTCCGGCGTGGTCAGCAACGTCATCCAGTTGGTGCTCACCGCCGGCGCGATGCTGGTGCTCTCCTGGCAGATCACCCTGCTGGCGCTGGTGCTGCTGCCGATCTTCATCATCCCGGCCCGCCGGGTCGGCCGGCGGCTGGCCGAGATCACCCGGGAGTCGTACAACCTCGACGCGAAGATGAACGCCACCATGACCGAGCGGTTCGGCGTCGCCGGCGCGCTGCTGGTGAAGCTCTTCGGCTCGCCCGAGGTGGAGGCCGCCCGGTTCGCGCGCCGCGCCGAACGGGTCCGCGACATCGGCATCCAGTCCGCCATGTACTCGCGCACGTTCTTCGTGGCGATGCTGCTGGTCGCCTCCCTCGCCCAGGCCCTCACCTACGGCCTGGGCGGCTGGCTCGCGATCACCGGCGCGGTCAGCGCGGGCACCGTGGTCAAGCTCGCGCTCCTGCTGACCCGCCTGTACGGGCCGCTCACCGCGCTGTCCAATGTCCGGGTCGACGTGATGAGCGCGTTGGTCTCGTTCGACCGGGTCTTCGAGGTGCTCGACCTGCGCCCCGCCATCGCGGAGAAGGCCGACGCGGTGCCGGTGCCCCGGGGCAACGGCCGGGTCGAGTTCCGCGACGTGCGGTTCCGTTACCCGAGCGCCGCCGAGGTGTCGCTGGCCTCCCTGGAGGAGGTGGCCGCGCTGGACCGTACGGTCAACGAGCCGGTGCTCAAGGGCGTCTCGTTCGGCGTCGAGCCCGGACACATGGTGGCCCTGGTCGGCCCCTCCGGCGCCGGCAAGTCGACGCTGTCCATGCTGATCTCCCGGATCTACGACGTCACCGACGGGCAGGTGCTGGTCGGCGGCGTCGACGTCCGGGACGCCACCCTCGCCTCGCTGCGCGACGAGATCGGCGTGGTCACCCAGGACTCGCACCTGTTCCACGAGACCATCCGGGAGAACCTGCGCTACGCCAAGCCGGACGCCACCGACGACGAGATCTGGGCCGCCCTCGCCGGCGCTCAGGTCGCCGACCTGGTCCGGGCGCTGCCCGACGGGCTGGACACCACCGTCGGCGAGCGCGGCTACCGCTTCTCCGGCGGCGAGAAGCAGCGCATCGCCATCGCCCGGCTCCTGCTCAAGGCCCCGTCGATCGTCATCCTCGACGAGGCCACCGCGCACCTGGACTCGGAGAGCGAGGCGGCGGTGCAGCGGGCGCTGTCCGTGGCGCTGGCCGGGCGTACCGCGCTGGTGATCGCCCACCGGCTCTCCACCGTGCGCGACGCCGACCAGATCCTCGTCCTCGACGAGGGACGGATCGTCGAGCGCGGCCGGCACGACGAGCTGGTCGCCGTCGGCGGGCTCTACGCCGAGCTGTACCGCACCCAGTTCGCCGTCGCCGACTCGCCCGCCCCGTACGTCGAGGGGGAGCAGCCGGAGCCGGTGGTCACCACGGTGCCGCTGGGCACGTACGTGGCGCAGGAGGCACTGCCCCCGGCCGCAGCGAACTAGTGCCGCGTCAGGCAGCGCCTGCGCGGATGCGTACGACGGCACGGTGCCGAGCCGCAGCGGCAGGCCATGGCGAAGTCCGGTTCGCCGGTGCTGGTGGCGCCCACCCACCACAGGTTCGGGTCGCAGCTGTGATTGCCGTAGCCGTTCGGCGGCCGGGGCGGGAGCATCAGATACCGTCCGCCGCGACGGTGATGGTGTCGCGTACGCGCGCCCGGGGTCGCGGGCCGCGGCAGCGAGGGTCGCCCGAAGCTGTCGGGTGGTGACCAGCCGGCCGCCGAGCCGGGACACCACGTTGCCGGCGGGCGGCGCCGCGCGGGCGAACAGACCGCGCCCGGCGATCGGGGAGGGCCGCACGCGACGTCCGGGTGCAGCCAGCAGTCCGGCTCCGGCGCCGGGACCGTCGGATCAGTCACCCGGCACCGCCGCGGCGCGCAGCTCGCCGAAGGCGGCGCCGAGCGTCTCCGGCGTGAAGTGGGCGTTCAGCCCGCTCGGGTTGGGCAGCACCCAGAGCCGGGCCGGCCCGAGGCGCTCGGGCTGCGGGCCGAAGCCGGCCTTCGGCCGGGCGAACCCGATCCGGTACGCGGTCACCCCGACCACCGCCACCCAGCGAGGGCGGTACCGCTCGACCTTGGCGGTGAGCGCCTCCGCGCCGGCCACCAGTTCGCCGGCGGTCAGCTCGTCGGCGCGGGCGCTGGCCCGGTCGACCATGTTGGTGATGCCGAGGCCGAGACCGGGCAGTGCGTCCTGTTCACTCGGGTGCAGCTGGCGTGGGGTGAAGCCGCCCCGGTGCAGCGCCGGCCAGAACCGGTTGCCGGGCCGGGCGAAGTGCCAGCCGGTCGCCGCCGACCACAGCCCTGGGTTGATCCCGACGAAAAGCACGTCCAGCCCGGGCGCGATGACGTCCGGCAGGAGCTTGTCGACCGCCGCCGCGAGCTGTTCCTTCGTCGGGCGGGGATACCGCCGCCCGGCCGGTTCCCCGGGCGGGCGCGGCGGGTCGGGGCGGGCCGCGCCGGGCCGGGCGTTCGTCGGGCCGGACGGGTCGGGCCGCGCGTTCGTCGGGCCGGACGGGTCGGGCCGGGCACCCCCCGACCCGCGTCGCTCGGTCACCGCGGCACCGTCACAGGCCGCGCAGCGCGCCGCCGTCGACGGGCACGGTCACCCCGGTGACGTAGCTCGCGGCGGGGGAGAGCAGGAAGGCGGCCAGCCGGCCGAACTCGGCCGGGTCACCGACCCGCCCCAGCGGGATGGCCGACTCCGCCTCGGCGCGGGCGCGCTCCGGATCGCCGGTGGCCGCGAACAGCTCCCGGTTCCGGTCGGTGAGGATCCGGCCGGGCAGCAGGCCGACCACCCGTACGCCGCGCGGCCCGTACTCGTCGGCCATGTCCTTGGCCACCCCGACCAGGCCGGGCCGCAGGCCGTTGGAGATGCCGAGGCCGGGCACCGGCCCCCGGGCCGAGGTGGAGAGCACGAGCCCGATCGCGCCACCGTCGGTGAGCGCGGCCGCCACCGTCCGGGCGGCGCGCACGGTGCCCAGGAAGACGGTCTCGAAGGACTGCCGCCACTGCTCGTCGGTGACCTGGGCGGCGGTGCCCCGGGGCGGCCCGCCCACCGAGATCAGCGCGCCGTCGAGCCGGCCGAACTGCTTCCGCGCCGCCGCGACCAGGCGCTCCGGGGTGCCCGGGTCGGTCAGGTCGGCGGTCAGCCCGATCGCCCGCTGTGGCCCGCCGAGCAGCTCGACCGCCTCGGCCACCCGCTGCGGCACCCGGGCCGAGATCACCACCCGTGCGCCGTCGGCGACGAGGGCCTGTGCGGTGGCGAGGCCGAGGCCGCGCGAGGCGCCGGTGAGCACGTACACCCGGTCGGCCAGTCCGAGATCCATGGGGCTGATCCTGCCGTACCCCCAGGACGGCCTGCCACCCCGCCTCAGCGGGCGGCGGGGCGGAGCAGGCGTACCCGGCCGGCGACCTGCACCGCGACGGCGCCGCCGGCCCGGGCGACGGCGGGCAACCGGCGCGGCCGGGGCGCGGTGCGGCCGTCGTAGCGGCCGGCGGCGTCGCGGGTGGCCAGTTCCTCGGCGCCCAGGGGCGGCAGCGTCCCCCGGTCCCGCAGCTCCCGGGCCAGGTCCCAGCCGTCGCGCAGCGAGCCGTTGGTGGGGCGAGCCGCCGCCCAGCCGGCGAAGGTGGCCGCCCAGGAGGCACCGAGACCGGCGGCGAGCAGCGGCCAGTGGCGCGCCACGTCGCCGGCCCGCTTACGCAGCAGCGCCCGGCGGGCCGCCGCCACCGGCGTCGGGGCGAATCCGGGCGGCAGCGGACCGCCCGCCACCAGTGCGGCGACCAGCGCAGCCTGCCGCGCCGCCAGGTCGCCGGTCGCCGGGCCGGCCGGGGCGCTCACGTGACCGCCGGGAAGCCGGACACGGTGGACAGCGCGTCCAGCTCCCCGCGCAGCTCGGCGGCGGCCGGGTAGTGGCCATCGCGCTCCAGCAGCAGCGCCGGCGGGCGGTGCCGGGCACACAGCTCGCGGACCAGGTCGAGCACCTCGGCGGGGACCGGGTCGGTGTGCGTGTCGTGGTAGAAGCCGCCCTGCTCGGCGCCGCCGGCCACATGGACGTAGGCGACCCGGTCCAGCGGCAGCCGGTCCAGCAGGGCGAGCGGATCGCCGCCCCGGTTGCGGGCATTGGCGTGCACGTTGGCGATGTCGAGGAGCAACAGCGCCCCGGTGGCGTCGAGGATCTCGGTGAGGAAGTCGGCCTCGTCCAGCTCGTCGTCCGGCCAGTCGAAGAGCGCGGCGATCGGCTCCAGCGCCAGCGGCACCGGCAGCTCCGCCCGGGTCCGTCGGACGTTCGCCACCACCGCGGCGACCGCCTCCCGGCTGCGCGGCAGCGGCAGCAGGTGGCCGGCCTCGACGCCGCCCGCCCGGACGAACGCGATGTGCTCGCTGACCAGCGGAGCGTCCACCGCAGCGGCCACCCCCGCCAGGTGCGCCACCCGGGCCGGGTCGACCGGCTCCGCGCCGCCGAGGGAGAGCTTCACCCCGTGGGGTACGACGGTCACCCCGCGCCCGCGCAGCTCGGCGAGCCCGTCCGGGAGCGGACCGCCCGGGGCGACGGTCTCCGCAACCACCTCGACGAAGCGCAGTCCGGGCAGCCCGGCCACGAAGCCGGCGATCTCCGGCCGCCAGCCGATGCCGACGCCCGCGGGGCCCTCCGGTAGCGGCGGGTCCGCCCCGGCGGAGGCCGGTGCCGTCGCGGGCGTCGCCGTGGCGGCTCGGGTCGCCGGGCCGGTCATCCGCCGCACCCGCCCCCGCCGCAGGAGCTGCCGCCCCCGCAGGAACTGCCCCCGCCGCAGGAGCTGCCACTGCTGCACGAGCTGCCCGCGGAGCTGCCGTTCGCGCTGATCGCCTGGCGCTGGATCTCGGCCTGCTCGGCGAAGCCCGGGTCCATGGCCCAGATGGTGGCGGTGCCGAACAGGGCCACCCCCATCGCCGTGTCGGACGGGCCGTAGGTGACGTACGCCGGGGCGGCCGAGGGGCGCAGCCAGGTGTGCTTGCGACGCAGCTCGCGCAACGCCCGGTCGGCGGCCCGGGTGCGCCACGGCACCCGGCTGAGCAGCACGAACGCGATGAAGAGCGGCACCAGGGTGAGCATCAGGTATCCGGTGGGGCGGTCGTTCGACAGGCCGACGAAGGTCCGGATCACGCCGAGCGCCAGGAGGGCGCCGATCAGTATCGGGCCGCGCCGCAGCGCCGCCCGCCGGTGGCTGCCCAGCGCCAGCCCGCGCTGCTCGAGGCCGTCGCGCAGCTGGTCGACGGCGCGGACCACCCACTCGTCGCGGCGCAGCTCCCGGGAGTGCACGCCCCGCGCGGCGGCGTTGTGGACGGCCTGGTCCAAGGGGGTGGCGCCGGCCGGCATCGGCCCGCCGACGACGATCCGCCGGTCCGGGTGCACGTCCACCGCGCCGGCCCGGCGCAGCCCGCCGAGCGCGGTCCAGACGGCGAGCTGGTCGCCGCCGTTGAGGTAGGCGACCTGCTGTGGCCCGAGCTGCCCGCCGCTCGTGACGGCCACGCCGGCCAGCCCGCGGGACCGGTGGATCAGGGTGCCCACGACCAGCACGGCCGCGGCCAGGAGGTACCAGCGCAGGAAGACCGGGCCGGGGATGCCCCAGGTGTCGCCCGGTGCGGCGAGGACGGTCATGCGGTGCTCCTGTCGCGAGGGGGATCGCGGCCCATTGTGGAGCAGCCCCGCCAGCGGTGATCCGGCCGGTGGGGCGGGTTACCGGACCGAGACCGGGGCCGGTCAGTGCCGGCGGACGGCCTCCTCGACCAGGTCGAGCACCGGGCCCAGGTCACCGGCCGGGCGGCCCATCGCCAGGTGCAGCACCAACCCGTCGTACGCCAGCTCCAGGAACTGGGCCAGGACGTCGATCGGTACGTCGTCGCGGAGCACCCCGGCCTCCCGCTGGCGCAGCAGGCGTTCCCGGGTGGCCTCGGCGATGGCCGCGGAGCGCTCCGCCCAACGCTTGGCGAACGCGGGGTCGGTGCGCAGCCGCCGGGAGACCTCCAGCTGGCTGCCGAGCCAGCCGGTGGTGTCCGGGGAGACCGCCCGGGCCAGCAGGTCCCGCATCACCTGGACCAGACCGTTGCGCGCGACGGTCTCGACCATCACCGCGGCATCGTCCTCGGCGACCGCGAGGAAGAGGGAGTCCTTGTCCCGGAAGTGGTGGAAGATCGCACCCCGGGAGAGGCCGGTGGCCTCCTCCAGGCGTCGGACGGTGGCGCCCTCGTAGCCGTGTCGGGCGAAACACGCCCGCGCGGCGGCGAGGATCTCCTGCCGGCGCGCGTCGAGCTGGTCCTGACTTACTCTGGGCACGGAACGATCGTTCCAGGTCACTCCCGCTGGCGCAAACCGTACGTACGGCTTGAGATGCGGGTTTGCATGATCAACCGGCTGGCAAGATCCGGTTTAGGATCGCCGGGTGACCCAGACCGCGCCGCTTCCCGCCCGCCCGTTGACCGTGGCCGCTGTCCAGGCCACCCCGGTCCCCGGTGATCTCGCCGGCAACGCGGCCTCCGCCGCGCGCCTGGTCGCCCGGGCCAGCGGCGCCCGCCTCGTGGTGCTGCCCGAGCTGTACCTGCCGGCCTACCACCCGCCGACCCTGGCCGCCGACCCGGCCGGCACCGACCTGGCGGCCGACGGGGCGGGCCGGGTCGACGACCCGCGGCTGGATCCGCTGCGGGCGGCCGCCCGCGACGGCGGGACGACCGTGGTCGTGAGTGCGGCGGTGCGGCACCCGGACGGGCGGCGCACCATCTCGGCGCTGGTGGTCGCCCCGACCGGCGACGTGCGCGCGGCCTACGACAAGCAGCAACTCTGGGACGGGGAGCGGGAGCTGTTCGACGCCGGCCGGCGGGGCGCCACCCTGGTGGTCGACGGCTGGCGGTTCGGCCTCGGCATCTGCTACGACGGCTGCTTCCCGGAACACGGCCGCGCCGCCGCCGACGACCAGGCGCACGGCTACCTCTGCCCGAGCGGCTACCTGGCCGGCTCGGCGCACCGGCGCGATCTCTACTACGCCGCCCGCGCCCTGGACAACACCATGTACGTGGTCTTCGCCAACGCCGTCGGCGGCACTGAACCGTGGCTGTTCAACGGCGGCGCGGCGGTGTACGACCCGGAGGGGCGGGCGCTGGCCCGGGGTGCGGACACCGGCGAGGACGTGCTGGTGGCCACGCTCGACCCGGCCGCCCTGGCGGCCACCCGGGCCGCACACACCATGCTCGCCGACCGCCTGCCCGACCAGGGGCTCCCCCGAACGACCCTGCTCGCCTGACGGATGGTTGCGGGGGCCCTCAACCCTGTCGTCGGCACCCCTCGGTCCCGTAGGGTGCCCGAGTGCCGCTGCTCCTGCTCGATCTGGACAACACCCTGCTCGACCGCGAGAGGCCGTTTCGCGCGTGGGGTGAGCGGTTCCTGGCGGGCATCGGCGCGCCACCCGACGACATCGACTGGTTGCTCTCCGTCGATGCCGACGGGCTCACCGACCGGTGGGACGTCGCCGACGCCGTCCGGCAGCGGTACGAGCTGAGCATTCCCTCCATCGACCTGGTCGAGGAGCTGCACGACGGGGTGGTGACGAACACCCGGCTGGACCCGCTGGTCGCCTGCGCGCTGCGGATCGCCGACGACGCCGGCTGGGTGCCGGTGGTGGTGACCAACGGTGTGGTGCGCCAGCAGGAGACGAAGATCCGCCGTACCGGCCTGGACCGGTACGTGGCGGACTGGGTGATCTCCGAGGAGGCCGGGGTCAGCAAGCCCAACCCCCGGATCTTCGCGCTCGCCGCCCAGCGCGTCCGGATGCCGCTGCGCGGCGCCTGGGTGGTGGGGGACAGCCCGGAGGCCGACATCGGCGGAGCGACCGCCGTCGGCCTGCCCAGCGTTTGGCTGCACCGCGGACGCCGCTGGTCGGACGCCCGGTTCGCGCCCACCCGGACGGCGGACGGGGCGATCGCGGCGGTGGCCGCCGTGCTGGCCGGCTAATTCGGTTGACCCGCCCGGTCCCCGGCGATCAGCATGGGGCCGCGCGAGGGCGCAGCCGGGCGGGGCCCGGTCGAGGAGAGGAGGTCGGTCATGGCCGTCTTTGCAGGGTCGTCCCACCTGCCTCCATCAGCCTCGATCGAAGGATCAACCCACCCGTGCGTGAACACGACCTCCCGGCGCCGCAGCGCCGTGGCCGCGGCAAGAGCCGCTTTGACGACGACGAACCGCACTTCCTGAAGCGGGGCCGGCACGCCGAGCCGGTTCTGACCGAAACCGACGACGAGCCCGAACCCGAGGACGCCTGGTCCTCCTGGGACGAGGCCGTGCACGGGCCCGAGCCCCATCCCGACTGGCTGGTCACCGAGCTGGCCGCCCGGGACACCGAACTCGGCGTGCTCAAGACCGGCAAGGAGGCGGACGTCCACCTGGTCCGCCGGGCCGTGCCGGACACCGACCGTTCCTGCCTGCTGGCGGCCAAGCGGTACCGGGACCCGCAGCACCGGCTCTTCCACCGGGACGCCGGCTATCTGGAGGGGCGCCGGGTCCGCCGGTCCCGGGAGATGCGTGCGATGACCGGGCGGACCGCGTTCGGCCGGCAGATGATCGCCGGGCAGTGGGCGGCGGCCGAGTTCGCGGCCCTGGCCCGGCTCTGGGAGATCGGCGCCGCCTCCGGGCGGATCGCGGTGCCGTACCCGGTGCAGCTGCTCGGCACCGAGCTGATGCTGGAGTTCGTCGGGGACGCCGAGGAGGGGCAGGCCGCGCCACGGCTGGCCCAGCTCCGTCCCGAGGGCGCCGAGCTGCGGGACCTGTGGGAGCAACTCGTCGACGCGCTGACCGTGCTGGCCCGGGCCGGGTACGCGCACGGCGACCTGTCGCCGTACAACCTGCTGGTGCACCGGGGGCGGCTGGTCATGATCGACCTGCCGCAGGTGGTCGACGTGGTTGCCAACCCGCAGGGTCCCGAGTTCCTCGCCCGGGACGTCCGGGTCGTCGGCACCTGGTTCGCCGCCCGCGGGCTGGCGACGGCCGCCGATTCGGCCGAGCTGACCGGGCTGCTGCTGCGGGAGGCGGGGCTGCGCTGAGCGTGCCGCGTCCCGGGCAGGGAACCGCCTGCCCGGGACGCGGCATCTGGTCGACCGGTGGCGCCGGGACCGTCGGTCACTGGAGGTAGCGCTCGACCTCCGAGAGGGGGCGCTCGCCCTGGGCGTCCGGGTCACCGTGCGCCTGGCGGGCCGCCCGCCGGCGACGTAGCAGGTCCCAGCACTGATCGAGGGACTCCTCCAACGCCTGCAGCCGCTCGCGCGTCGCGTCGTCGGTGCCGGCCTCGTTCTCCTGCGCGGCCGTGCGCAGCCGGTGCTCCTCGTCGACGAGCTCGGAGATCCGGTTCAGGATGGTCTTGTCGTCCATGCCCCTGAGCCTGGCACAGGGGGGCCGGACGCGCCCGGGTTCTCCCACCATGACAGGGGCGCCGTGGCTTCCGACAACTCCGGCCCGGAGCGGCGGGGCCGTGCCTCGGGACCGGGCCGAGCTGGACAGTGCCCGGGCCCGGCCGGCCCAGTGGGCCGGTGGTGGATGCCCGTCAGCCTCGCAGCGACCGGCGGGCCGATCCGATGTCGATCGGTTGGCGGGAGCGGGAATCCCCTGTGGAGCACATCCTGAATTGTTCTCGGTTTGCTCTGGCAAGATCAGCCTGGCAGGTGGCATGCTCTCCGCGATGGGTTGTACACCACGAGTGAGCGACCCTGTGCCCTGTGTGGTGATGAGTGTCTGAGGGAGGATCCTGTGCAGGTGAGCCATGGCTGAGGCAACAGTTTCCCGGGCAGTGGCCCGCCGACCGCACGTCGCACCCCTGCACCGCACCCTGCGCGGGCTGCTCTCGGACCCGTTGGGCACCCTGGTCGGCCTCGCCGACCGCGCGCCCGGCCAGGTCGTCCAGCTGAATCTCGGCACGATCCGCCCGTACCTGGTCGCCGAGCCGGCGCACGTCCAGCACGTCCTGCGCGACAACGCCGCGAACTACACCCGGGCCGGCAACAGCATGATGTGGAAGTCCGTGCGCAAGCTGGCCGGTGACGGCATCCTCTCCGAGGGCCCGGAGTGGGAGAGCAGCCGGCGACGGCTCCAACCGCACTTCACCGCCAAGCGGATCGACGCGGTGGTGGAGGACATGAGCCGGGCGATCAGCGAGGCTGTCGACGAGTTGGCGGAGCCGGCGCGGGACGGCACTCCGGTGGACGCGGCGAAGGAGATCTCCCGGATCATCTGCCAGGCGGTCATCCGGGTCTTCTTCGGTGACAAGATCAAGGTCGCCGACGGCGTCCGCGTGGTCGCCGAGCAGGACACCGTGGCCACCGCGTTGCGGTTCCGGCTGCTCGCCCCGTTCCTGCCGGACGTCGTGCCGATGCCCGGCGACCGGGCCTTCCGCCAGGCCGTGCGGAACATCGACGACATCCTGCTGCCACTGGTCCGGGCCGAACGGGCGCACCCGGACGGCGGCGACGACATCCTCGCCGCGCTCGCCCGGGCGCGGGACGCGGACGGGCGGGAACTGGGCGAACAACGGGTCCGCGACGACCTGGTGTCCATGTTCGCCACCACGACGGAGACCACGTACGTGGTGCTCACCTGGCTCTTTCCCCTGCTGGAGCAGCTTCCCGACATCGCCGCCCGGCTGTACGACGAGATCGACCGGGTGGTGACCCCGGGCGAGCCGATCAGTCGCGAGCAGCTCGAGCAGCTCCGTTACACCCGGATGGTGCTCGACGAGCTGATCAGGATGTACCCGTCAGGTTGGCTGGTGCCACGGACGGCCGTCGCCGACGACGTCATCGGCGACACCCGGATCCGTGCCGGCGGCACCATCGTCCTCAGCCCGTACGTCACCCAGCGGCTGGCCCGTTTCTGGGAGCGGGCGGACGTGTTCGACCCGGAGCGGTTCGCCCCCGACCGACCTCGACGGTCCCACCGCTACGCCTACTACCCGTTCGGTGGCGGTGCCCACCAGTGCATCGGACAGTACCTGTTCCAGTTGGAGGCTCCGCTCATCGTGGCGACCCTGCTCAGCCGCTTCCGGTACCGGCTGCGCACCCCCGGCATGCCGAACCCGCAGCTCGCCGCGTCGCTACGCCCGCGGGAGCGGGTGCTGCTCACGCTCACACCGAACCTTCGGGTATCGGCATGAGCCCGCTGGCACCCGCCGACGCCGGTACGGACGAGCTGCGCGAGGCGTTCGAGCACGGACGCGTCTGCGCCCTCGCCGCGCAGGGGCAGCGCGACCTGCAGCGCTGCATGGCGGAACATCCCGACCTCCTCGGCGCCGGGCCCTTCGACGCCGCGCTGGCCAGCAGCATCGCGCTGGCCATGGCCTTCAGCGCACCCTGGTGCGATGCCACGGAGCTGCGGCTCACCAACCGTTTCGTGCTCTGGGGCTTCGCCCTGGACTGGCAGGTGGACCACGAGATCAGGTCCATCGGCGAGCTCGACATGCTGGTACGACGCCAGCTCGCGGTCGCCGATGGCGCACCGGCCGAACCGGACGATCCGCTCGGCCGGTTCCTCGCCGAGCTTCGCGCGGAGCTGGCCGCCGTGCCCGCCTTCGCCACGCTGAGCGGCGAGTGGCGGGATGCGGCGGAGCGGACACTGGTGGCGATGCGTCGGGAGTGGCGCTGGCGTGCGGCCGGGAGCGACGCCGGTCGCCCCGGCCTCGACGAGTACCTCGCCAACGCCGACAACCTCGGGTGCACGGTGGTCAACGTGGCGCACTGGATCCGCAACGGCGGGCCGGCGGCGCACACCCGGCTCGGTCCGTTGGTGGCCGCCAGCGATGCGGTGCAGCGGGCGCTGCGACTCGTCAACGACCTGGGCACCTACGAGCGGGACCGCCGCTGGGGGGACCTCAACGCCCTCATGCTGGTCACGGACCGGTCGGTCGTCGAGCGCGAACTCGCCGCCCGGATGCGGCAGGCCATGGCGCTCGTCGACGAACTTCGTCCCCAGCACCCGCGGGAGGCGGCCTACCTGACCCGCCAGCTCGGTCACACCAGCGGGTTCTACCGGTTCACCGACTTCTGGGGCGTCGCATGACCGCCGAGGTGTCGGCGCCCGGCGACGTCCGGGCCGCCGACCTGCCGGATCCCGCCGTCGACGCCTCCCGTCTGGTCGCCGACCTGGCCGCGTCACCCCCGGGCCGCTCGTCCGCCTCGCCGTACGAGACGGCCCGCCTCGTCGCGCTGGCACCCTGGCTGACCTACCACGCCGAACGGGTCCGCTTCCTGCTGGCGAGCCAACGCGCCGACGGCGGCTGGGGTGGTCCGGAGGGCTACGCCCTCGTCCCGACGCTCAGCGTCGTGGATGGACTGCTGGCGACGCTGGATCGGGACGAGCCGGCCGGTTGGTCCCGTCAGGGTGTGCTGCACGCGGTCGACCGGGCGCTCCAGATGTTGCTGGACCCGTTCGAAGGCCCCGCGACGTTCCCGGTGCCCGACCTTCCGGCGTGCGACCTGATCGTCCCCGCGTTGGTGGAACGGATCGGCGAGCGCCTGACGGATCCGCCCGAGGGGCTGGCCGGCTGGCGGGGGTGCCGCCCGCCCGTGCCCACCGGCATGGGTCGGCGTCGGCTCGACGCGGTCCGGCGGCTGGTCCACTCCGGATCGCCGATTCCGCAGAAGCTGCTGCACGCGCTGGAGGTCCTCGGCCCTGCCGCCCGGCGTCTGCCGTCCGTGGCACCGACCCCGGTGGGGGCGATCGGCGCGTCACCGGCCGCGACCGCGGCGTGGCTGGGTACGCCGGACGCCCGCGAGCACCTTGCCACCCAGTACCTGGACCAGACGGTGGCCGGCCAGCAGGGGGCCACCCCCTGCGCGACGCCGATCACGGTCTTCGAACGGTCCTGGGTGTTGAGCACGCTGGCCAGGGCCGGCATTCCCGTGCCGGCGGTGGCACCGATCGCCGCCGGGCTCCGGGCGTCGCTCGGCCCCGACGGCGTCGCCACCGGACCAGGTTTGCCCGCCGACGCCGACACCACCGCGGCAACCCTGTACGCGTTGGCCGCGCTCGGTCACCCCGTCGACCCGTCCTGCCTGTTCCGATACGACCTCGGCACGCACTTCTGCACCTGGCAGGGGGAGGACGGCGCGTCCGTCACCACCAACGCCCACGTGCTGGAGGCGCTGAACCGACTGGGGGCCCGGGCCGATGCGCGGGCGTCCTCGGTGACCCGGCGGCTGACCGCCTGGCTCCTCGACCAGCAGCACCCGGACGGTTCCTGGTCGGACCGGTGGCACGCCTCCCCCTACTACGCCACGGCCTCGGCGCTCTCCGCTCTCACCGGCCAGCATGGACCCGGGGTGGCACCCGCCGTCGAGCGGGCGGTCGGCTGGGCGCTCGCCAACCAGGGCGTCGACGGATCCTTCGGGCGCTGGGGCGGCACGGCCGAGGAGACGGCGTACGCCGTGCAGGTGCTGGTGGCCGGGCGCCCTCGACCGGAGATCGATTCCGCACTCGCTCGGGCGGTCGGTCACCTGCGGGTGCCGGCGGACGCCTACCATCCTCCACTGTGGCACGACAAGGATCTCTACTGCCCGCCGCTGATCGTGCGGGCCGCCCTGATCGCCGCCCGGCACCTGGCCGGCGAGCGCCTGAGCCGTGCGACAGCGGGCGTCCCCGCCGGTTCGTGCCCGAGCACTCCTTGAGTGAAACTCGCGACACTGCTAGCGTGCGCCGGGGCCGGCGTCACACGTGTTTCGGCCAACTCCCGAACGTTTGTGCAGACCGGCTGAGGGCGGTGTGATGGGTTCCCGCAATACACGGTTGCGCACGAAGGTCGTGGCCCTGCTGGTCTCGCTGGCCGCCCTCTGGGCGTTCGCGGCCTGGGTCACCCTTCGCGACGGGATGAACGTGCTCGGCGTGCAGACGCTCGACGTTCAGGTCGCCGAGCCGAGCGAGTCGATGCGTACCGCGCTGCAGCAGGAACGCCGGATGTCGGTGGCGTATCTCGGTCGGCCCTCGCCGAAGGCGGCCGAGCAACTGCGGGAGCAGCGTCAGCGCAGTGAGCAGCTGGCCGGCACCTTCGCGGAGTCGGCCCGCTCCTGGCGGGCCCGCCTCGCGTCCAGTGACGATCTGGTGAAGCGGATCGACGAGGTGGTCGGCCGGCTCGATTCCCTGGGCCCGGTGCGCGACGCGGTGGCCGCCCGCACCATTGATCGAGGGGCCGCGGCCGCCGCCTACAACGCGGTCCTGGATTCGCTCTTCCGCGTCTACTCCTCGCTGGGCAAACTCGACGACGAGGAGATCGCCAAGGACACCGCGACGCTGACCCAGCTGGTCCGGGTGCGCGAGCTGATCTCTCAGGAGGACGCACTCTTCGCCGGCGTCGCCGCAGCCGAGCGCATCACCGACGACGAGTACGCGTCGTTCACCCGGCTGGTCGGCGCACAACGGTTCCTCGCCGCCGAGGCGGTCGCCGAGCTGCCCGCCGCCGACCATGACCGGTACGTGCAGATGACCGAGGGTCGGGCCTTCACTCGGCTGCGGGTTATCGAGGACCGGCTGATGAAGGACGCGCGTCCCAACCGTCCCCTGCCGGTTTCGGCCGACGAGTGGCAGGCGGCCGTCACCCCGGCGCTGGAAGAGCAGGAGGACGTGGTCCTGGCCGCCGGCGACGCGCTCGTCGGCCGGGCCACCCCGGTGGCCGTCTGGGTGATCATCCGCATGGTGCTGGCCGCCGGCCTCGGCCTGCTCGCCGTCATCGCGTCCATCGTGGTCTCGATCACCACCGCCCGGGCCCTGGTCCAGCAGCTCGAACGGCTGCGTGAGGCCGCGTTCCACCTGGCCAACGAGCAGCTGCCCGGCGTGGTGGAGCGCCTGGGCCGGGGCGAGGAGGTCGATGTCGGCCGGGAGGCGCCCCCGCTCGAGTTCGGCGACGACGACATCGGGCAGGTGGGCAAGGCGTTCAACGTCGTGCAGGAGACCGCCATCCGGACCGCCGTCGAGCAGGCGGAGCTGCGGCGCAGCGTCCGCGAGGTGTTCCTCAGCCTGGCCCGGCGTACCCAGGCGCTGGTCCACCGCCAGCTCACCCTGCTCGACGCCATGGAGCGCCGGGAGCACGACGCGGAGGAGCTGGAGGACCTGTTCCGGGTCGACCACCTGGCCACCCGGATGCGTCGCAACGCGGAGAACCTCATCGTCCTCTCCGGCTCCACCCCGGGCCGGTCCTGGCGGCGGAACGTGCCGATGGTCGACGTGGTCCGGGGCGCGGTGGCCGAGGTCGAGGACTACACCCGGGTCAATGTGCTGTCGCTGGGCCCGGTGTCGCTCACCGGTCGGGCCGTCGGCGACGTCATCCACCTGCTGGCCGAGCTGATCGAGAACGCTCTCTCCTTCTCGCCGCCGCACACCAGCGTCGAGGTACGCGGCCAGATGGTGGCCAACGGCTTCGCCGTCGAGATCGAGGACCGTGGCCTCGGCATGGGCGATGAGGAGCTCACCGCAGCCAACCACCGCATCGTCGACCGGTCGGAGCTGAATCTGGCCAACGCGTCCCGCCTCGGCCTCTACGTGGTCAGCCGGCTGACCGAGCGGCACGGCGTGAGGGTGCAGCTCAAGGAGTCCGCGTACGGTGGCACGACGGCGGTGGTGCTGATCCCGCTGGAGCTGATCGCCGACGGCGGCGTCGCCCCGGGCGGCTCCGGCGGATCCCCCACGGGCGCCACTTTGACGCCGGCCGCGCCGGCGCGCCCGGCCATCGAGCAGCCGGCCACGCCCGTGGCCGTGGTCGAGCCCGCGGCACCGGCACCGGCACCGGCACCGGAGGCGGAGGAGCGCGAGGAGACCGAGGCCGGCGTGCCGGTCGGACCGGCCGTCCCGGTCTCCCGGCCCGAGGACACCGGCCCGCCGCGGCTGACCGAGTCCGGGCTGCCGGCGCGTGTCCGGCGACGGCAGCCCGCGCTGGACGACCCGACCGTCCCCACCGCGGCGGTGACAGCCGACCGTTCCGGTGCCGGCCGCGCGACCGATGCCGCACCACTGGACGGCACCGGGTCCCGGGAGAGCGCGCCGGACCGAGCCGAACCGGACCTCACCACCGCCGGGCTGCCCGTGCGGGTGCGACAGGCGAGTATCACGCCGGAACTGCGCGACGAACCGTCCGCATCGGACGCTGACGACGACGACACGGTGCGCCCGCCGGAGCAGGTGCGCCGGATGATGAGTTCCTACCAGAGCGGCACCCGACGCGGCCGGACCGACGCCGCGCGGCTGCTCGGTGGGGCCCAGGGGGCCGGCGGCGGGCCGGACACCGGGGGGCAGGCGAGCTGAGGGACGCCGGCGCGGCGGATCCCAGAGGAGTATCGGCGACACCAGCCGGGGAGAAGAGGAACGACGAGTGGCGCAGCAGACGGCTTCGGGCGCGGACCTGACGTGGCTCCTGGATGACCTGATCGGCCGGGTCAAGCAGGCGGAACACGCCGTGGCGCTCACCACCGACGGCCTGTTGATGGCCTCGTCACGGGGCATGAGCCGGGACGACGGTGAGCACCTGGCAGCGATGGCGGCCGGTATCCAGAGCCTGGCCCGGGGTGCCGGCAAACGCTTCGGCGGTGGCCAGGTGCAGCAGACCATCATCGAGATGCAGTCATCGTTCCTCTTCGTCACCGCAGCCGGGCGCAACGCCTGCCTGGCCGTGCTGGCCGCCGAGGACGCCGACGTGGGGCTGATCGCCTACGAGATGGCCATGCTGGTGACCCGGGTCGGGCGGTTCGTCGCCACGCCCACCCGCGAACAGTCCGCCGGCGAGAATCCGGTGCGATGACCGGCCACGGGGAGCCCGCGGAGCACGAGTGGGTGGACGACCACGCGGGTCCGGTGGTGCGCCCGTACGCGGTGACCGGTGGCCGGGCCCGCCCGGTGACCGGCACGTTCGACCTGATCTCCCTGGTCACCTCGACCCGGGCGGAGGTGGACTCGGAGTCCGGGCTCGGTCCGGAGCACGTGGCGATCATCGGTCTCTGCCAGCGGATGCAGTCCGTCGCCGAGATCGCCGCCCACCTCGACCTGCCAGTGGGCACCGTCCGGGTCCTCCTCGGTGACCTGGCTGCCCGCAGCCTGGTGCAGGTCCGTGAGCCGAGCGCGACCCCCGCCGGCCTTCCCGACGACAGCATTTTCGAGGCGGTACTCAATGGACTACGGGCGCTCTGAGCGGCCGGCGGGGGCGGCGTCGCTGCCCACCGGGATCAAGATCCTCATCGCGGGCGGCTTCGGTGTCGGCAAGACCACCATGGTCGGCGCGGTCAGCGAGACCCGCCCGTTGCGGACGGAGGAGGTGTTGACCGAGACCGGGGTCGGCATCGACGACCTGTCCGGCGTCGAGCAGAAGACCACGACCACGGTGGCGATGGACTTCGGCCGGATCACCATCAGCGACGACCTGGTGCTCTACCTGTTCGGCACCCCCGGCCAGGACCGGTTCTGGTTCGTCTGGGACGAGCTGGCGCTCGGCGCGATCGGCGCGGTGGTGCTCGCCGACACCAGACGGCTGGCCGACTGCTTCCCGTCGATCGACTACTTCGAGGGGCGAGGCACCCCGTTCGTGGTGGCGGTGAACTGCTTCGAGGGCGCCAAGCAGTACCAGCTGGACGAGGTGCAGGCCGCGCTCGACCTCGACCCGGGCGTACCGGTGGTGCTCTGCGACGCGCGGGAGCGGGAGTCGGTCAAGGAGGTGCTGATCACGCTGGTGGAGCACGCCATGAAGCAACGTGACGAGCGCCGCCGGGCCGCCGGTGAATGAGGCCGGCGAACGGGACAGTCGCGTCGGGCTCCGCCGCACGCTGCTCGGACCGATCGACTGACGTCCGGGTCGTGGCAGCCGGGGCAGCGGGGGTGTTTCGTCGGACGGCGATCGAGCGGTCGGATCAGCGTGTCGCGTGGGAGCGGGCGGATCAGGCGTTCTTCGCTGCCGGGGCGTGTCACATCCTCGCCTGGGTGTGCCGAGACTCCTTTCCGGACCGGGCGATCGAGATCGTGGCGGTGCGCCGCGCGGGTGGCGGGGAGGTCTTCCACACGTACGCGGTCTGGGAGGGTTGGGCGTTCGACCACTCGGGCTGGAATCCCGAGTCGCAACTACTGGCGGTCAACACGGAGTTCGAGGGCCAGCCGCTGGAGCGTGTCAGGATCGCAGCGCCTCTCGCCGAGTTCTGCGAGCAGCACCACCACCGCATGCCGGACCGGTACTGGCGTGACCCGCTGCCCCGGGCCCGCGACTACGTCCGCCGACACATCCCACCGTGGGCGTAGCACGGCGGTCCTTACTTCCGGCCGTCCCTGCGCCTACAGTCATGATCATGGAGATTCTGCGCTACGCCGCATTCAGCGCCGATCCGGCGGGCGGCAACCCGGCCGGTGTCGTGCTCGACGCCACCGGGGTCAGCGACGCCGAGATGCTGCGCGTGGCCGCTGACGTCGGGTACTCCGAAACGGCCTTCCTGGTGCCTCGCGGCAACGGGCGCTTCGAGGTTCGCTACTTCAGCCCCATGGCCGAGGTGCCGTTCTGCGGCCACGCGACCATCGCCTCAGCAGCCGCCTGGGCGGAGCGGCACGGTCCGGGGGTCCTGTACTTCGACACCCGAGCCGGGCTGGTCGAGGCGTCCACCGCCGTGGCACCGGACGGTACGACCACCGCGACGCTGATCAGCGTGGAGCCGCGGATCGAGCCCATCGCCGCCGGTGATCTCGTGGCGCTGCTCGAGGCGCTGCGATGGGCACCCGGCGACCTCGACGTGACGCTGCCGCCTCGAGTCGCCTTCGCCGGCGCCTGGCATCCCGTCGTGGCCGCTGTGAGCCGGCAACGACTCGCCGACCTGGACTACGACATGGATGCGCTGGCCACCCTGATGGCGCAGCGCGACTGGACGACCATCAACCTGGTCTGGCGCGAGTCCCTGCACCTGTTCCACGCGCGTAACCCCTTCCCGCCCGGCGCTGTGGTGGAGGACCCCGCCACCGGTGCCGCGGCCGCGGCTCTCGGCGGCTACCTACGCGAGCTGGGGTCGGTCGTGCCACCCGCGACCGTCACCGTGTACCAGGGTCAGGACCTGGGCCGCCCCAGCGTCCTGACCGTCGGAATCCCCGCCGAACCGCGCGCCGGCATCGCGGTGACCGGCACGGCCGTCGTCCTTGCCGCATAGCGAAGCGGAGACCGGTCACCGGGGCGGCACGGGAAAAGGCGAAGGGCCGCTCCCCGCCGGCGCGGGGAGCGGCCCTTTCCAGCCGTATGACGTCAGCCGGCGATCATGCGACGCAGCACGTACTGCAGGATGCCGCCGTGCCGGTAGTAGTCCGCCTCACCGGGGGTGTCGATCCGGACTACGGCATCGAACTCCACGCCGGTGTCGGTGGTGACCTTCACCGTGCGCGGGGTCTCACCCTCGTTCAGCGCGGTGACGCCGCTGATGGAGAAGGTCTCCGTGCCGGTCAGGCCCAGCGACTCGGCGGTGGTGTCGACCGGGAACTGCAGCGGCAGCACGCCCATGCCGATCAGGTTCGACCGGTGGATCCGCTCGTACGACTCGGCGATGACCGCCTTGACGCCGAGCAGCATGGTTCCCTTGGCCGCCCAGTCGCGGGACGACCCGGAGCCGTACTCCTTGCCGGCCAGGATGACCAGCGGGACGCCCGCCTCCTGGTACGCCATCGAGGCGTCGTAGATCGAGGTCTGCTCGCCGGTCAGGTGGTTGACCGTGAAGCCGCCCTCGACGCCCGGGACGAGCTGGTTGCGCAGCCGGATGTTCGCGAAGGTGCCCCGGATCATCACCTCGTGGTTGCCCCGGCGGGAACCGTACGAGTTGAACTCGTGCCGGGCCACGCCGTGCTCCGCCAGGTACTTGCCGGCGGGGGAGTCCGCCTTGATCGAGCCGGCGGGGGAGATGTGGTCGGTGGTCACCGAGTCACCCAGCTTGGCCAGCACCCGAGCTGCACTGATGTCGCCCACCGGCTTCGGGTCCCGCTCCATGCCCTCGAAGTACGGGGGCTTGCGGACGTAGGTGGACTCGCCGGCCCAGGAGAAGGTGTCGCCGGTCGGGGTCGGCAGCGACTGCCAGCGCTCGTCACCGGCGAAGACGTCGGCGTACGCCGAGCTGAAGCCGGTGGCGCCGATCGCGGAGGCGATGACGTCCTGGATCTCGGCGCTGTTCGGCCAGATGTCCCGCAGGAACACCGGGTTGCCCTGGGTGTCCTCGCCGATCGGCTCGTTGGCCAGGTCGATGTCCATGGTGCCGGCGAGCGCGTACGCGACCACCAGCGGCGGGGACGCCAGGTAGTTCATCTTGACGTCCGGGTTGATCCGGCCCTCGAAGTTCCGGTTGCCGGAGAGCACCGAGACGACAGCCAGGTCGCCCTCGTTGACCGCGGCGGAGACCTCCTCCGGCAGCGGGCCGGAGTTGCCGATGCAGGTGGTGCAGCCGTAGCCGACCAGGTTGAAGCCGAGCTTCTCCAGGTAGGGCGTGAGGCCGGCACGGTCGTAGTAGTCCATGACGACCTTGGAGCCGGGGGCGAGGGTGGTCTTCACCCACGGCTTGCGGGCCAGGCCCTTGTCCACGGCGTTGCGGGCCAGCAGCGCGGCACCGATCATGACCTGCGGGTTGGAGGTGTTGGTGCAGGAGGTGATCGCGGCGATCACCACGGCGCCGTGGTCCAGCTCGTACCCGACGCCGTCGGCGCCGGTCACCCGGACCGGGTTGGTGGCGCGCCCGCCGGCACCCGCCGCCGCGGTCTCCAGGTCGCGCGGCTCGTCGGCCGGGTCGCTGAACTCGTTGGCCGGCGGGTCGCTGGCCGGGAAGGACTCGGCGCTGGCCTCGTCGGCCGGGCCGTTCGCGCCCCGGGGCAGCTGCTCGCGCGGCACGCCCGGCTTGATGTCCTTCTCGCCGGTGGGGGCGCCGTCGGCCACGTAGTCGGTGAGGGCGGAGCGGAACAGGGTCTTGGCGGCGCCCAGCGGCACCCGGTCCTGCGGGCGCTTCGGGCCGGCCAGGGACGGCTCGATGGTGCTGAGGTCCAGCTCCAGCCGCTCCGAGTACTCCGGCTCGTGGTTCGGGTCGTGCCAGAGGCCCTGCTCCTTGGCGTACGCCTCAACCAGCGCGACCTGCTGCGGGTCGCGGCCGGTCAGCTCCAGGTAGCGGACGGTCTCGGCGTCGATCGGGAAGATCGCGACGGTGGAGCCGTACTCGGGGGACATGTTGCCGATGGTGGCCCGGTTGGCCAGCGGCACGGCGCTCACGCCCGGGCCGTAGAACTCGACGAACTTGCCGACCACGCCGTGCTTGCGCAGCATCTCGGTGATGGTGAGCACCAGGTCGGTGGCGGTGGTGCCGGCCGGCATCTCGCCGGAGAGCTTGAAGCCGACGACCCGCGGGATCAGCATGCTGACCGGCTGGCCGAGCATCGCGGCCTCGGCCTCGATGCCGCCGACGCCCCAGCCCAGCACGCCCAGACCGTTGACCATCGTGGTGTGCGAGTCGGTGCCGACCACGGTGTCCGGGTACGCCTGGCCGTTGCGCTCCATCACCGTGCGGGCCAGGTACTCGATGTTGACCTGGTGCACGATGCCGGTGCCCGGCGGCACGACCTTGAACTCGTTGAACGCGGTCTGGCCCCAGCGCAGGAACTGGTAGCGCTCCTTGTTGCGCTCGTACTCCAGCTCGACGTTGCGCTGGAAGGCGTCCTCGCGGCCGAACAGGTCGGCGATGACGGAGTGGTCGATGACCAGCTCGGCCGGGGCGAGCGGGTTCACCTTGGTGGCGTCGCCGCCGAGGTCGCGGACGGCCTCCCGCATGGTGGCCAGGTCCACGACGCAGGGCACGCCGGTGAAGTCCTGCATCAGCACCCGCGCCGGAGTGAACTGGATCTCCACGCTCGGGTCGGCGGTGGGGTCCCACGCGCCGAGTTGCTGGATGTGGTCGGCGGTGATGTTCGCGCCGTCCTCCGTCCGCAGCAGGTTCTCCAGCAGGATCTTCAAGCTGTAGGGCAGCCGGTCGTGGCCCTCCACCTTGCCGATCTTGAAAATCTCGTAGCTCGCGTCTCCGACGCGTAGCTGGGTCTTCGCACCGAAGGTGTCGAGGCTCGCCACGTCGTACTCCTTCACACCAGCGACCGTGAGTAGTCCTGAGCAGTCTGTCGCACCCGCGGGGGCGTTGCCGTGCTTAGGCAACACTTACCTGCGTCGGGCTCAACAAAACCGTACGTCCGTCTTGCTATTCGCGCAACTTCGTGCCAGCGTTCGGGACGAGGAGGTCGCACCATGATCCATCACGCTCTGCTGGCCTGCCCACGAGGTTCCGAGGACCTCTCCCGGGCCTTCTACGCCGGCCTGCTCGGCATGACCGAGAAGCCCAAGCCGCCGGCCCTCGCCGCCCGCGGTGGTTGCTGGTTCACGGGGTACGACGCCGAACTGCACCTCGGCGTCGAGGACGACTTCCGGCCGGCCCGCAAGGCGCACCCGGCGCTGCTCCGCCCCGACCTCGACGCGCTCGCCGCGCGGCTGACCGCCGCCGGTCACCCCGTGACCTGGGGTGACGAGGAGGTCCCTGGGATGCGCCGCTTCCACACCCACGACCCGCACGGCAACCGGCTGGAGTTCCTCGCCCCGGTGACCCCCGGCTGACCCGGGCGCCGCACCACCCGTTGCCGGGTAGGGTTCGAGGTCGGACCGGAAGGGGTGGGCGGTGGTCGACGTACAGCACTGGCTCTCCGCGCTTCCCCCGGGCGTGGTCTACCTGATCGTCGCCGGGGTGATCGGCGTGGAGAGCATGGGCGTGCCGCTGCCCGGCGAGATCGTGCTGGTCAGCGCCGCGCTCCTTGCGGCCACCGGGCTGGTCGAGCCGGAGTGGGTGGCCACCGCAGCCGCGGCCGGCGCCATCGTCGGCGACTCCATCGGGTACGCCGTCGGCCGTCGCGGCGGCCGTCCCCTGCTGGAACGCCTCGGCCGACGCTTCCCGAAACACCTCGGCCCGGCGCACCTGGCCCGAGCCGAGGCCAGCTTCGCCCGGCACGGTGTCTGGGCGGTTTTCTTCGGGCGGTTCGTGGCCCTGCTGCGGATCCTCGCCGGGCCCCTGGCGGGCGCGTTGCAGGTGCCGTACCGCCGGTTCCTGCTGGCCAACGCGACCGGCGGCCTGTTCTGGGCGTTCGGCACGACGTATCTGCTCTTCACCGTGGGCCGGGCCGCCGAGCACTGGCTCAAGGACATCTCCTGGGCCGGCCTGGTGCTGGCCGTCCTCGCCGGCCTGGCCAGCACCTGGTGGCTGCGCCGTCGCGCCCGCCGGCTGGCGGCGACGGAGATGCCCGCCGAGGCCGAGCCGGTGCCGGTGCCGGCCGGTGACCGCTGAG
>NZ_JBJZOG010000085.1:0-27812 GCF_047200535.1 Micromonospora mangrovicola
TAGTTGCAGCTCGTCAGTGCGATCCTGCTATGGATCGGCCCGAGCCGGAGCTCGGTCACGACCTCCCCGGCCTCGGCGAGTGCCGTCACGTCGAACTCGCCACTGCGCGCCGCCGTCCAGAAGCCGTCCGCCTCCCCACTGGTGCCGGGAGGGAATGTCAGCTCCATCTCGATCTGGACCGTATCCGCGAGGTCGAGAGCGTCCTCGGCGCCCGGCGGCTCGCCCGGCATACCATCGCGCCATTCGACCGCAGGGATGGCGAAGCGCCGGGCGAGCAGCAGCCGCGGCGGGCCGTCCGGCCATTCGGAGACACCGAACTCGACAACCAGGGTGTCAGCTTCCACGTCACCCTCCCAGCGGTCGAAGAGACCGTCCAACGGGACCACGAGGAACGCTCGGAAGGCACGCCACGCGAGGCCGACGTCCTGGATGCAATCCGGGTCGCCGCCTTCCGCCGCGATCAGTCGGCGCAGTTCCTGCAGTCCGTCACGCCACGAGAGAGCTGTCATGGCTGCATTTGATCACCCAGGCCGTCGCGATCGCCAGGACACGGCCTGTTCGGCATGTAGATCACACGCAGGTCGCCGTCGCCGTAGCGGTCCTCCCGCGCCGTGTTCGAGGCTGGCCATGACGGTGGTGGCAAGGTCGGCGCGGCCGGTGTAGGTGCGCCAGTAGCTCAGCTCCTGCCAGGTGTGGCCCTCGGTGGGTAGCACCTGGCAGGCGTCGAGGGGGAGCACCGATCATCTAGTGGCACGCCCAGAGTGAGATTCACGAGCAGCGGGGACCTGCTCCTGACTGGCATCAGAGGTCGTTTCCGGCGTAGGAGAGGTTGAAGCTTTTGTTGGTGAGGGGGAAGTCGGGGACGATCGTGTCGGCGAGTGCGACGGGCAGGGCGGGCCAGTTGAAGAACGACGGGTCGACGATCTTGGCGCGGGTGAGGGTGCCATCCGGGTTCAATTCGACGCGGTGGGTGATGGTGCCGCGCCAGCCTTCGACGATGCCTACGCCGGCCGCTCGGCGCCCGGGTGCCGGCAACGCGCGCTTGCTGGTTGCCGTGCCGGCGGTGAGGGTGGGCAGGAGTGCGGTGAGGATCGCCGCAGAGGTGCGGATCTCGTCGGCGCGTACGAGGAAGCGGGCCAGCACGTCGCCGTTGGCGTGGACGGGGATGGTGAGGTCGTCGAGTTGGGTGTGGGGGTGGGCGTGGCGGGCGTCGAACGACAGACCGCTGGCCCGGGCGACGTAGCCGAGGGTGCCGATGTCGGCGGCTTGCTGCCGGCTGAGGGTGGCGGTGCCGGTGAGCCGGTCGCGGACGATGGTCTGGCGTAGGGCGAAGTCCACGACGTCGGCGGCGTCGTTGGCGATCGCATGGATGGTGGCGGGGTCGGGCACGGTGTGTAGGCGGGCGCCGCCGGGGAAGACGCCACCGCGCAGCAGCCGGTGTCCGGTGGTGGCGTGGTTGAGGCGCAGGAGTTGTTCGCGGATGCGTTGGGCGTGGGTGTTGGCGATGCCGTAGCCGACGTCGTTGCAGATGGCGCCGATGTCGGCGATGTGGTTGTGCAGGCGTTCCAATTCCAGCAGGGCGGCGCGGGCGCGTTGCGCATGCGGTGGGACAGCGATGTTGAGGGCGTCTTCGACGGCGAGTGTGTAGGCGAGGGCGTGGCCGACGGCGGTGTCGCCGCTGGCTCGTTCGGCGAGGGCTACTCGCTGGTCGGCGGGGTGGCCTTCGAAGAGTTTCTCAATGCCCTTGTGGACGTACCAGAGGCGGGCCTTGAGCTTGAGGATGGTCTCTCCGACGACGGAGAACCGGAAGTGGCCGGGTTCGATGAGGCCGGCGTGGACGGGGCCGACCGGGATTTCGTAGACGCCGGGGCCTTGTACGGTGACGAATGGGAAGGGCTCGGATGCTGCGAGGGGTGGGCGCGGTCCGGCGTCGGCGCGCATTGGGTACCAGCCGTGGGGCCAGTGGGGGTGGCGTACGAGGCGGCGGGGCAGCGGGTGGTTCTCGGGGCGTACGCCATACAGGTCGTGCATCTCGCGTTCGAAGCGGCTGGCCGGAAAGGACAGGGCGGCAAGGCTGGGCACGGCGGGGCGGTCGGGGTCGACGCGTAGGTGCAGTTCGGTACGCCGGTCGGGTGGGCCTGCGGTGAACAGGTAGACGATTCGGATGGCGTCCGGGTCGTGGTGTGCGGCGACGAGGGCGAGCCGGGAGCCGTCGGCGAGGAGCTGGCCGGCGTGCTCGGCGAGCCGGTCGGCGGTGACCTCGACGACGGTGGCCGGTGGTGCGACGCGGTGATTGGTCATGGTCACCGCCCCGGCAGGATGGTCGTGGCTGCGGCCTGTAGGAGCTCTTGTAGCGGGCCGAGGCTGATTCCGAGCGCTGTCGCGGCGGCCAGGCCGACCACTAGTGGGGCGAGCGCGGCGGGGCGGGGGTGGATGGTGCGAGCCGGCGGGTCGGGTGTCGGGTCGGGCGGGCCGAGCAGCATGCCGCCGCCGTGCCGGGCCACCGCGGCGAAGGCGACCAGCACCAGCGCGAACGCGGCGGCGATGGCCCAGCCCTGCCCTGCGGCGAGGCCGGCGCGAGCGATGCCCAGCTCGGAGGCGAAGAGGCTGAACGGGGGCAGGCCGAGCAGGGCCAGCAAGGCGAGGCCAAAGCTGACGGCCAGGGCGGGGTGGCGGGCGGCCAGCCCGCGTACGGCGGCCAGGCGGGGGCTGCCGGTCGCGCCGAGGATCTGGCCGGCGCCGCAGAACGCGACGGCCTTGCTCAGGCCGTGGCCGAGGACGTGCAGCAGCACGGCGGTGATCGCCAGCCGGCTTCCGGTTGCGGTGCCCAGGGCGACCAGACCCATGTGCTCGATCGAGGAGTACGCGAGCATCCGCTTGTAGTCCCGTTGGGCGACGAGCAGTCCGACTGCTACGGCGAGTGACGCGAGTGCGGTGATCAACAACAGGGTGCGGATGTAGCCGGGCCCGAGCACCGCGTCGGTGATGGTTTTGTAGCGCAGGATGGCGTAGAACGCCACCGACAGCAGCACGCCGGACATGAGGGCGGAGACGGGGGCGGGGGCCTGGCTGTGCGCGTCCGGCAGCCAGGCGTGCATTGGCGCCAGGCCAGCCTTGGTGCCGAAGCCGAGCACGAGCAACCCGGCGGCGAGCCGCATCAGGTCGGGGTCCAGGCTGGCGGCCTGGCTGGTCAGGTGCGTCCAGTTCAGTGCTGCGCTGCCGTGCGCGCCGGCGGCGACCGCTGCGGCGTAGACGCAGGCGGTACCGAGGAACGCGATGGCGATGCCGATCGAGCACAGCACCACGTACTTCCAGGCGGCTTCGACCGAGGCGCGGTTGCGGCGGTGCCCGACGAGGAACGCGGTGACGATGGTGGTGGCCTCGACGGCCACCCACAGCAGGCCGAGGTTGTCGGCCAGCACCGCGAGGCTCATCGCGGCGATGAAGAGTTGGACGAGGATGAGGTACCGGCGGTCGGTGGCAGCGTTGCCGGTGCCGGCGGTCGCTTCGTCGGCCAAATGGTGCACGCCGGCCCAGCAGGCGATGGTGGCGACCGCGCCGATGACGATGAGCATGAATGCGGTCAGGGCGTCGGCGCGTAGCAGCCCGGCGACGACCGGCCCGCTGCGCACTAGGTCGGCGAGCCAGGCGCCGGCGGCGAGGATGCTGGCGGCGGCGCCGACGCCGGCCCAGGCGGCCGTGCGGCGGCTGGTCAGGGCGCTGATCACGGCGGCGGCGGCCGGCGCGGCGAGGGGAACGTAAAGGGCGGGGGTTCCGGTCATGTCAGTCGTGTAGCTCTCGTAGGTCGTCCAGGTCGGTGTCGCCGAATGCGGCGTGCAGGCGGGTGGTGAGCACCTGCAGCACCAGGACGGCGAGCAGCAGGTCGGCGGAGACACCCAGTTCCACGACGAGGGGTACGCCGCCGGTGGCCAGGAATGCGACGGCGGCGATGCCGTTGTCGATCAGCAGCACGCCGACGATCTGGGAGATGGCGCGCTGGCGGGTGGCGGCCAGGAAGAACCCGATCAACATGACGGCGATGCCGACCGGGGCAGCGCCGACGGTCGGCGAGGGCGCGAGGTTGACCAGTGGCCGGGCGGCGGCGTACGCGAGGAGGGTCAGCGCGGCCGCGGCCAGCAGCGACGCGGCGACGTTGACCAGCGGGGCGGTCTCGCGGGCCTCGGGCACCCGGGCCAGGATTCGGCGCAGCAGGTGCGGCAGCACGCCGATCTTGAGGATCCCCACGGCGACCGCCACCGCGGCTGTCTCGGCGTGCCGCCGCTCGACCGCGAGCAGCACGGCGATGCCGGCCAGGGCGGCTCCCTGGACGGTGAGCAGCGTGATCAGCGCGGCCAGTTCGCTGCGCCACAGCACGCCGACGGCGGTGAGCAGGAGCAGCCCGCAGGCGAGGTTGAGCAGCTGGTCGGTCATCCGATCCCCCGGTCAGGCCAGCACGGACGAGGCGATCACGGCCAGCAGGCTCAGCACGAACGAGCCGGCCAGCAGCTCCGGGACGCGGAACAGCCGCAGCTTCGCGGCGAAGACCTCGCCGGCCGCGACCAGGCAGCCTAGGGCGGCGAGCTTGACCACGAACACTCCCGTGGCCACGGCGAGGGCACCAGGGTGCAGGTCGGTGGCCACGCCCCACGGGATGAACAGGTTGGCTAGCAGGCCCAGCAGGATGGTCAGCCGCATCGCCGCGGCCCATTCGATCAGGGCCAGGTCCGGGCCGGCGTACTCGAGCACCATGGCCTCGTGCACCATGGTCAGCTCCAGATGGGTGGCGGGGTTGTCCACCGGGAGGCGCCCGGCCTCGGCGAGCGTGGCGATGGCGAGGGCTGCGGCGGCCAGGGCGCTGGCCGGCGTGAAGACCTCGGCCGGGCGGGTGGCGCCGGCGGCCACGATGGCCCCGAGGTCGGTCGAGCCTACCCGGGTGGACAGCGCGAACACGGCCAGCAGCAGGGTCGGCTCGACCAGCGCGGCGATGGTCATCTCCCGGCTGGCGCCCATCCCGCCGAACGCGGTACCGGTGTCCAGCCCGGCCAGCGCGAGGGCGACGGCGCCGAGCAGCAGCAGTCCGACGACGACGATGAGGTCGGCGACGCCGGACAGCGGGCCGCGGGTGGACAGGTACGGTGCCGCGGCCGCGACCAGCATGCTGGTGGCCATCAGCACCACCGGAGCGGCGGTGAAGAACGCGCCCGCGTCGGCCGGGATCACCGGCTCCTTGCGCAGCTGCTTGCGCAGGTCCCGCCATGGCTGGCCGACGCGGCCGCCGGCACGGCCTTCCAGTCGGGCCCGCATCGCGCGCATGAGCCCGATGAGCAGCGGCGCGACGGCCGCGACCAGGACCGCCTGCCCGGCGGCCAGCAGCCAGGGAATCACAACAGCCCCGCAAGGAGCACCGCGACGAGGGCGGTGAGCATGTACGCCAGGTACCGGTGCACGCTGCCGGTCGCCAGCGCGCGGGCGGCCCGACCGAGCGCGTCCACCACCGTGATGAGCGGCCGGTACAGGCGGGCCTCGATGCGGTCCGGCAGCCGCCGCCGGTACTCGACGGCCCGCACCAGGTAGGCGGACTCTGCGGAGTGGGTGACGTCGACGTCCTGCTCGGGTGCGAGGACGTTGTCGAAGACCCTCTGCAACGGCTCGGCGAATGAGGTGGCCGTGTACTCCATCCGGGCCGTCAGCGGCCCGTCGCCGCAGTCCCATGCGGGCGCCCGGCGGCGCGCCCGCCCCAACGCGCGCCCGGCGGCGGCGAACCCGGCGGCCAGGCCGACCACGCCGACGGTGATCCACAGCGGAGAGATGGTCGAGGCGATGCCGGCCAGCCGCAGGTCGATGCCGCTGCCGGCCAGTGGGCCAGGCCCGGCCCGCAGCCCGGTGACGATCCGGTCCAGCGTCGGTGCCGCCGCGGCGGGGACGACCGCCAGCCCGGCGCACACCGCCGCGGCCAGCCCCATGCCGGCCAGCATGCTGGGCGGGGACTCCACCGCCGCGGCGGCCCCATCGCCGCGCGGCCGCGCCAGGAACCCCGCACCGAGTGCCTTCACGTACGTGGCCACGCCGACGCCTGCGGTCAACGCGACCACGGCGACCGCGACCGGGGCGGCGACAGTCAGCACCGTCCCGCCGGCCGGGTCCCGGTGCAGGAGCGCCTGCAGCAGCAGCCACTCGGAAACGAACCCGTTGCCGGGCGGCAGCGCCGCCGCGCTCACCGCGGCGATGGTGAACAGCGCGGTCGTCGCCGGCATCCGGCGGGACAAGCCGCCCATCCGGTCCAGGTCGCGGGTGCCGGTTGCGCGCAACACCGAACCGGCCCCGCAGAACAGCAGCGTCTTGAACCCGGCGTGGTTAACCGCGTGCAGCAGCGCCGCAGCCAAGGCCACGCCCGCCACCGCAGGCCGTCCCGCGCCGGCCCATACCCCGGCCGCCGCCAGACCGAGCAGAATCAGGCCGACGTTCTCGCTGGTGGAGAACGCCAGCAACCGCTTCAGGTCGGTGGCCACCGCTGCCTGCAGGATTCCGTACAGCGCCGACACCGCACCCAACGCCCCGAGCAGCAGCCACCACCAGCGCGGCCCGCCGCCGAGCAGGTCGAAGCCGAGGCGCACGATGCCGTACACGCCGAGCTTGACCATCGCGGCGCTCATCAACGCCGACACATGCGACGGCGCCTCGGCGTGCGCGCGCGGCAGCCACGGGTGCAGGGGCACCGCCCCGGCCTTGGACGCGAAGCCGGCAACGCACAGCAGGAACACCCCGCCCGACACCACCGGCGACAGCCCGACCGCGCCGGCCCGGATCACCGCGAACGACTCGCCCCCAGCCGCCGCGGCCAACCAGGCGAAACCCAGCAGTACGGCCACGAAGCCGGCCTGCGTCATCGCCGCGTACCACTGGCCGGCCGAACGCACCGCACGGTCGTGCCGGTGCTCGGCCAGCACCAGCAGCAGCGAGGCCATCGCCATCAGTTCCCAGGCCAGCAGGAACGTCGACACGCTGCCCGCCGCCGGCACCAGCAGCATCGCCGCCACGAACACCGGCAACACGGCCGAGGAGCCGCGGGCGGCCGGGCCATGCCCCGCCCCGCCGGCATACCCGATGGTGTAGACACCGACGACCGCGGCGACCCCGCCAACCAGCAGCAGGAACCAGCCGGACAGCGGGTCGACCGCCAGGGTGACGCCGGCCAGCGGCAACAGGCCCGGCAGCCGAACCTGCCAGCCGGTACCGGACGCCGCGGCCACGCCGGCGACCGCGCCCGCCGCGCCGACCGCCGCCGTCACTACGCCGACCGTCGCCGATCGCCAGCGTGCCGGCAGCGCCAGCCCGGCGACCGCACCCACAGCCGCCAGGACGAGCGCGACGCCCAGCGCCGAAGCGACCTCGTTCACCGGCCAGACACGCCCCGCAGCGCGGCCACGATCGCCGCCGGCTCGGGCGGGCACCCGGGCACCTGCACGTCCACCGGCACGACATCGGACACCGGGCCGAGCACCCCGTGCCCGCCGACGAACATCCCGCAGTTGCGGGCGCAGTCGCCCACTGCAACGACCAGCCTCGGCTCGGGCATGGCCTCGTACGTCTTACGTAGCGCCCCTGCCATGTTCACCGTGACCGGGCCCGTCACCGTCAACACGTCAGCGTGCCGCGGCGAGGCCACCAGCCGCACCCCATGCCGCTCGGCGTCATACACCGGGCTGAACGCCTGCCCGATCTCGATCTCGCAACCGTTACACGACCCGGCATCCACATGCCGCACCTGCGCCGACCCACCCAACGCGGCCGCGGCCGGCAGCGGTTGCGCCGACGCGCCCGGCGCGGGCTCGGCCACCCGACCCACGCTGCGGATCTTGCCGATCAGCCCCACCATCCACTCCTCTCATCGACGTCCTCCGGCCCTTCCTGCCCGCGCTGCGGGGTTGGACAGCGCCGCGCTCACGAGGAATCAGCCCGCTCAGCGGCGCGCAGATCACCCAGCAGCTCGGCCTGACTGGTCAACACCTCGGTCAGGATCCGCCGCGCCACCGCCAGCAACTCCGCCACCTGGGGGCTGACCAGCGAGTAGTACACGGTCGAACCGTCCCTCCGAGTCACCACCAGGTTCGCCCGGCGCAGCACCGCCAACTGTTGCGACAGGTGCGCCGCTTCGATACCCACCTGCGGCAGCAACTCCGACACCGCATGCTCCCGCTCGGCGAGGAGCTCGAGGACCCGAATCCGCGCCGGATGCCCCAACGTCTTGAAAAACTCGGCCTTGGCCTGATACAACGGCGTACTCACGCGCCCACCCCTTCCTGGGGAGACACGCTACGAGCTGCGTCCTGCCGCGGCACGCCGCCGGCCGCCGGAGGCGAGCTGCGCCGAAGTTCGGCCGCGACCGCCGCCACCGCCCCCGCCACGGTGGGCACGACCCGATCGTCGCGCACCTCAGGCAGCAGCCGGGTGGCCGACAGTTCCTCCCGGCGAATCAGCCCGGCAAGCACATCAGCGGCGGCCAGCTTCATCGACGTCGTAACCCAAGTTGCCTCCGCATCCAGCGCACCCCGGAACACCCCCGGGAACACCAGCGCGTTGTCGATCTGGTTCGGGTGGTCGGCGCGACAGGTGGCCACCACCGTGGCGATGTCACTCACCAGGTGCGGGCGGATCTCCGGCTCCGGGGCGGCCAACGCGAACACCACCCGCGCCTCACCCATCGACGCCACCAACTCCCGGGTCAGCACCCCCGCCCGGGAGAACCCGACCACCGCGTCCGCCCCAGCCAATGCCTCAGCCAGCCCGCCCCGCACCCGCCGCAGATTGGTCCACCCGGCCAGCCTCGCCTCATGCGGCGGCAACCAGGGCACGTCGTCGCGGTGCAGCACCCCGCCCCGCACGACCACCACCACATCGGTGGCGCCGCCCGCCACCAGTAACCTCACCGTCGCCGCACCCGCCGGCCCGGCCCCGATCACCACCAGCCGCGCCGACTCCACCCGCTTGCCCACCACCCGCAGCGCGTTGCGCAGCGCGGCCAGCACCACAATCGCCGTACCGTGCTGGTCGTCGTGAAACACGGGGATGTCCAGCGCCTCCTGCAGCCGTCGCTCCACCTCGAAACAGGCCGGCGTCGCGATTGCCTCCAGATCGATCGCATCGAACGAGGGAGCCAGCGCCCGCACCGCCGCCACGAACTCGTCCGGGCCCATGGACGGCAGACAAATCGGCACCGCCTCAATCGCGGCCAGCTGGGCGAACAGAATCGCCTTGCCGTCCACCAGCCGCAGCGCCGCCGCCGGTCCCACGGCACCCCGGCCCGGTACCGCCGTGCCGTCGGTCACCACCGCGACCCGGTACCGCCGCCTGGTCACCTCGTCCGCCGCTGGGGCAGCTCGTTCCCTATCCGGCGGCCTACCACCTGCCGCCAATCCCTCGCGCCGTCCTGGCATCCGGGACCGCCGTTCCTGTCAGCATCCATCAATGAGGCCGCCTACCTACCAGCGACCGCGACTGCAAGGCGTCAGCCACCCGGACGGGCGCGGCGTAAGCCGCCTCCCTGCCTGGCGATCTGCAACCAAGCGCATCTCGTGACTTGCTAAAATTATCAAGTCATGAGGGCGTCGAGAAGCCGATCACACATAGAGCCATCACAGAAGACCTGGGACCAGTCCGACATATCGATTGCGGGCGACCCTGTCGGCAGAGATTCGACCCGCCGCACGTGCTCGCCGCGATGATGGCGCCCTGATCCGGCATGGCCCGCCGGCCCATCTCTCGTACGGCGGGCCATGCCGCCTCCCGCAGCCGGAACGACGGCCGGCTGGCAACCCTTGGATTCCCGTGCCGGGATGCCAACAGGAGGAGAAGCCAACCCATCGCACCGAACTCGCCGGCAACCTCGCCACTCGGCGACGGCCTCGCCAGCCGTGCCGGTCTGGTAGCCGCCGACACCCGTTCACCCACGCCGCGACGATCCTCCGACGCCGGCACCGGGTCAGCTACTGCCGGGTGCCGTGCCTGGCAGCCGGGCCGTACCCCGCGAGAGTCTGAACAGCCACAAGAGCATGACCCGCAGCAGAGCGGTCACGCCGGCGCGATCGCCAGCGCGCTGCAGCTCACGGGCGCGGCCGACCAAGATGACGAGTTTGCCTCCGTAGGCAGGCCACAACCGGGCGTGCTGACGGATGCGGACCGCGAGTCCGGCCAGCTTCGCCGCGACCCTGTGGTCCCTCACAGGCAGGACATCAAGGTCGGGTAGCAGGCCAACCCGCACCGCCAGATAGGCGTCCCACGCCGCACGCCGGGCCGGGTTCATCGCCGCATCCACCCTCCCGGCGTAGTTCCGTCACGACTGCCCAGCGGCGTCGAACACGCCCAGCTCCTCGGTGGCCAGGACGCCGGTGCTGCGCAAGTGGGCGCGAGCCGCGCCGATCGCCTCTCCCGTGTCGGGAAAGACGCGACCAGCAGCGCGCAGCCGGTCGAGCACGCCGACCGCGTCGAGGATCTTTTCTTGCCCCGCCCGCACACCGGAGACAAAGACAGCGATGCCGCGGTGTTCGAGACGCTCGATCGCGTCGCGCAACACCAGCGCGCCGGAACCATCAATCGTCGACACCCGCGACATCCGCAAAATGATCACCCGCACTTCCGCCACCTCGGACAGTTCGAGCAGGAACCGGTGGGCGGCCGCGAAGAACAACGGTCCATCGAAGCGATAGGCCACGATGTGCTCCCGGAGCAAGGCCGCCTCCTCAACGTGGTGATCAGCGATGTCGAGCGGCACCTCCTCCAACCGGGCCGCACGCGCGATCTTGCGGATGGCCAACGCGGCAGCGACGAGCAGGCCGATCCCGACGGCGGCAATCAAGTCCAGGGCAAGGGTGGCAATCGCGGTCAGCGCCAGGATGAGCGCGTCGGAACGGGTCGCGCGGGCCAGGACGGCCAGCGAACCCACCTCGACCATGCGCACCGCCGTGGCCAGCAGCACGCCGGCCAGCGCGGCAAGCGGGATGTACGCCACCAGCGGAGCGGCCACCAGCATGATCACCGCCAGAGCGACCGCGTGGGTAAGCGAAGCGAGCCGCGACTGGGCGCCGGAGCGAACATTGACCGCGGTGCGGGCGATCGCCGCCGTCGCCGGTACGCCGCCGAACAGCGGACTCACCAGATTCGCGACCCCCTGACCGAACAGTTCCCGATCCGGGTCGTGGCGCTGATTCACCGTCATGCCGTCGGCGACCGTCGCCGACAGCAGACTCTCCAGAGCGGCCAAGGCAGCGACCGCCACCGCCGAGGTGAACAGCGTCGGCACGGCGGCCAGGTCCAGGAAGCCCAGCGAGGGGGCCGGCAGCGTGGCGGGCAGAACACCGATGCGGGCGACGTCGAGCGACAACAGCTGCCCGATCACGGTAGCCGCGGCCACCATGATCAGCGAGAACGGCACCGTGGGTCGCCAACGCGCACCGGCCAGCATCACCGCCGCCACCCCGAGCGCCACTGCCAGCGCGGGCCAGTTCGGATGGCCGGCGAACTCGACTAACGCCCGCCAGGCGACCACGGTGACCTTCTCGCCGTCCGGGTTCGGCACACCCAACCCGGCCGGCACCTGCTGCAGGAAAATCACCGCGGCGATACCCACGGTGAAGCCCTCCACCACCGGCGCCGGCACGTAACGCACGTACCGTCCGGCGCGAACCAGGGCCAGTGCCAGCAGAATCAGGCCCGCCAGCACCCCGACGGTAAGCACCCCGCCCGGCCCGTACCGCGCCACGATCGGGACCAGCACCACCGTCATCGCCCCGGTGGGCCCAGACACCTGCAGGTTCGACCCGCCGAACAACGCAGCGAGGGCACCGGCGACGATCGCGGTCACCAAGCCGGCCGATGCCCCCAAACCGGACGACACCCCGAACCCCAGCGCCAACGGCAGCGCCACCACCGCAACGGTGAGCCCGGCGACCAGGTCACGGCGAGGCTGCCTCCGCATCGCCGCGACATCCGTGGCCCCCGGCAGAAGACCAACCACCCGGCGCCAGGCCACCCGGCCGAGCACGGCGCTCACCGCGGGACCGACAGCGGCTCGCCGTCAGCGTCGACCCGGTCCCCACGGAGACTCTCCAGCAGCTCCGCCTGACCGGCCAGCATCTCCGTGAGAAAGCGGCGAGCCGCCCGCATGAGATCCGCCACGTCCGGCCCCGCGAGCGCGTAAATGACCGCCGACCCGTCCCGCCTCGACGTGACGATCCCCGCCCGGCGCAGCACCGACAACTGCTGAGACAGGCTCGACGCCTCGATGTCCACATCAGCCAGCAAATCCCGCACCGTCATCGGCCCATCACCAAGCAACTCCAGCACCCGGATACGCACCGGATGCCCAAGCGTGCGGAAGAACTCCGCTTTCCTCTCATACAGCGGCAGCACCACACGCCCTCCCCACCCGACTAACGGCCTAGGCAATTGAAGACCTCTTCATATCGCCGAACCCGGCAGCCCCGGCCGGAGTGATCCTCAACACCTTCGGCCACCGCGTGGGTGACCGTCAATTCATCAACCCACTCCGTCATCCGGTGGCGTCCTGCGCTTCGCCGCGACTTGGAGGTCCCGCCGATACCCTGTAGGGGCTCAATATTCCGATGTGGCGTTGACCAGCGGCGACGCGGCGGGTCGAGTCGGGTCATGATGGTGTGCTGTGTCGCCTCGCCTGCCGTATCTGATCTTCTGTCGGCTGCTCGGTTGGCTCGTGCTGCTCACCCGAACCACCGCCGCGAAGAATGCTGAGATCCTCGTTCTGCGTCACGAGGTGGCGGTTCTGCGGCGGCAGAGTCCGAAGCCGCGCTTGTCCTGGTCCGATCGTGCCGTCCTTGCGGCGTTGATCCGGCTGTTGCCCAAGCCGTTGCAGGCCTGGCGGGTGGTGACCCCGGCGACGGTGCTGACCTGGCATCGTCGACTGGTCGCCAGGAAGTGGACCTACCCTAACCGCCGTGGCCGACCCCGCCTGGACGACGGGCTCGCCGGTCTGATCGGACGGCTCGCGGTCGAGAATCCATCCTGGGGCTATGTTCGGATCCAGGGCGAGTTGCGCAAGCTCGGCCACGCGGTCAGCCGTGCCACGATCCAGCGGCTGCTGCGGATCCGGCGCATCCCGCCCGCCCCGCAGCGTGCGCAGACCACCTGGCGGCAGTTCCTGCGCACCCAGGCGGAGACGATGCTGGCCTGTGACTTCCTCCACGTCGACTGCGCGCTCACCCTCACACGCGTGTACGTGTTCTTCGTGATCGAGGCCGGCACCCGCTACGTCCACGTCCTGGGCGCGACGACGAATCCCGACGGGGCCTGGACCGCGCAGGCGGCCCGCAACTTCCTGATGGACCTCGGCGACCACGCGGACCGGTTCAGGTACCTCATCCGCGATCGCGGCGGACAGTTCAGCGCCGTGTTCGACGCGGTCTTCGCCGGCGCCGGTATCGAGGTGGTCAAGACCCCGCCGCGCTGCCCGCGGGCCAACGCCTACGCGGAGCGGTGGGTGAGGACGCTGCGCACCGAGCTCACCGACCGGATGCTCATCTTCGGCCAACGTCATCTTCGCCATGTCCTGGCCGAGTACGTGCAGCACTACAACGAGTGCCGGCCGCACCAGGCCCTGGATCTGTCACCGCCACGCCCACCGGCCACCGTCATCGATCTCGACGAGCAGCGCCGGATACGCCGAAAACCAATCCTCGGCGGGCTGGTTAACGAGTACGAACGAGCCGCATAGACCCTCACAAAGCAGCAGGTCACCGCAGGCGCGGGGATTTTGAGCCCCTACACGCCTCAGGCCATTAGGGGCCTACCGACGGCCGGTTGGCGGCGGCTCTTCCCACGGGTTCGTCAGCAAGGCCGGGTCGACGACGACGACGGCGGCGGGAGGGTCGGTGTCCGCGGGTCGGGGTCGCGGTGTCGGCTCCCCCGCCGCCTCGGCGGCCGGCCGCCGGGCACGGCCGGCCGTGACGAGGGCGGCGAGGGCGGTGGTCAGCGGCACTGCGGCCACCAGACCGAGAGTGCCGACCAGGGACCGGACGATCTCCTGCGCGATGAACTCGCTGTTGAGCGTCTCCTCGATTCCGCGGCCGCTGCCGAGGAGGAGGACCAGCACGGGCAGCGAGGCTCCCGCGTACGCCAGGACGATGGTGTTGACCACCGAGGCGATGTGTGCCCTGCCGACACGGGTTGCCGCCCGATACAGCTGCCGGCGCGACATCGCCGGGTTGGCGGCGGCGAGTTCCGCCACGGTTTCAGCCTGGGTGACGGTGATGTCGTCGAGCACGCCGAGGGAACCGATGATGATGCCGGCCAAGAGCAGCCCGTGCAGGTCGACGTCCTGGTAGTAGATGCCCAGAGTGCTGGCGTCCTCGCTGCCGTATCCGGTCAGGTGGGTGAGGTCCATCGCCAGCGCCGCCATCGCGCCGGTGAGGACCAGGCTGGCCAGGGTGCCCAGCACCGCCACGGAGGTGCGCACGGACACCCCGTGGGTCAGGTACAGCACCACGAACATGATGGTGGCGGAGCCGACCACCGCCACGAGCAGCGGCGACTGGCCGGCGACGATGGCGGGCAGCACGAACAGCAGCAGCACGGCGAAGGTCACCGCCAGCCCGGCGAGGGCGGCGGCGCCGCGCAGCCGGCCGAAGCCGATCACCGCGACGGCGACCAGCACCGCCAGCCACGCCAACGGGACGCCCCGCTGGTGGTCGCTGATCGCGTACCGGCGGCTGGACGGATCAGCCGGGTCGGTCAGCGCCAGGACCACGACGTCGTCGCCGACGTCCGCCCGGGGCGATCCGGGCCCGCTGGGCACCTCGGTCTGCACCGTACGGCCCGCCTCGGTGCCCTCGGTGAGGCGGACCGTAACGCTGCCACAGCGGCTCACCGTCACCCCGGACGGAGTCTCGACGACCTCGTCCGGCGCGCACTCGCGCACCTGCAGTGCGGTGACGGTGCCGAGCCGGCGGTCGTTGGCGCCGGACGGGTCGGTCGGGGTGGGCTCGCGCGGCCACAGGGTGACCAGCATGACCACGGTGGCCACCAGCATGGGCACGATCACCGCCGCGACGACCCGGCGTACCCGCCGGGACGCCGGCGGAGGATGCAAGTGTCCGTGTCCGTGTCCTGCGCCCATTCCCGCCCTTTCCTCGTCCGCGTTCTGTGCAGGCTAGCCGGGCCGGGGCGGCAGCCCGGAAGGTCAGCCGGTGGGCGGCAGCTTGCGCCGCTGGTGGGACAGGTCGGCGTGGTGGTGGGCACCGGCGTGGCTGTCCGGGTCGGCGTGCACCGTGGCGCTGGTCAGTCGCGGCACGGCGTGGGTGAGCTGGTGCTCGGCGTCGGCGGCGATCTCGTGCGCGGCGACCAGGCTCAGACCGGCGTCGACGACCAGGTCGGCCTCGGCGTGCAGGCGGTGGCCGATCCACCGAAGCCGCACCGCGGCGACGTCACGCACCCCGTGCACCCCGCGCAGGGTCGTCTCGGCCTGGTCGACGAGGTCCGGGTCGACCGCGTCCATCAACCGCCGGTACACCTCCCGGGCGGCGTCCTTGAGCAGGAAAGCGATGGCCACGGCGATGACCAGGCCCACCACCGGGTCCGCCCACCGCCAGCCGACCCACGCACCGAGCGCAGCAAAGACCACCGCGAGCGAGGTATAGCCGTCGGTGCGAGCGTGCAGCCCGTCGGCCACCAGCGCCGCGGAGCCGATCCGCCGCCCGACCCGGATGCGGTACTGGGCGACGAGTTCGTTGCCGGCAAAGCCGACGACCCCGGCGGCGAGCACCCACGGCAGATGGGTGACCTCGGTCGGCTGCAGCAACCGGGTGACGGCGGTCCAGCCGGCGGCCACCGCCGACGCGGCGATCACCACCACGATGACGATGCCGGCGAGGTCCTCGGCGCGGCCGAAGCCGTACGTGTAGGCGCGGGTGGCGGCCCGCCGGCCGAGCAGGAACGCGATACCCAGGGGAACGGCGGTCAGGGCGTCGGCCACGTTGTGCAGGGTGTCGCCGAGCAGCGCCACCGATCCCGACAGCACGACAATGACCGCCTGCGCCACAGCGGTGAGACCCAGGCCGACCAGGGAAATCCACAGCGCCCGCAGGCCCTCACGGGAGGACTCCAGGGCCGGGTCGACCTTCGCCGCGGTGTCGTGCGAGTGCGGGACGAGGAGGTGACGCAGCCGGTGCCACCACGAACGAGGCCCCCGACCGTGGTCATGGTCGTGGCGGTGCCCCGCGTCGTGGTTGTGGCTGTGGTCGTGCTGCTGGTCCTGCACAGGCTCAGACTCCCCCAGGTTCGGCCGGCGTAGTCGTTCCCCGCCGGTTCCGGCCTGGATAATATGTGCCCATGTACGCACGCGACAACGTTGCAGGTGCCAATGAGCTGCAACAACACCTTCCAGGCGACGATGAGGTGGAAGCGGCGACCGACATGCTGCGCATGCTCGCCGACGGCACCCGGCTGCGGCTGATGTGTCTGCTCAGCGCCGGCGAACACGACGTGACCACTCTGGTGCAGGCGGTGGGGGTGGCGCGGCCGGCGGTGTCGCAGCATCTGGGCAAGCTCCGCCTAGCCGGCCTCGTCACCATGCGCCGCGACGGCCGCCGCGCCCTCTACCAGGCGCGCGGCGGGCACGTGCGCCGGCTGGTGTCCGAGGTCATACAGGCCGCCTCACACCGGGTGACCGGCGCTCCCGAGCACGACTGATTGTCGCGGCGGCTGACCTATCCGGCTTGGGCGTCAGCGGTCGTCGGCGCGGCTGCCGCACACGGCTGGCCGTGCTCGCCGCCGCAGGCGGCTGCCGCCTGCACCGGCTGCCACGCCTGCCCAATGGAGCTCACCGCAAGCACCACCGCGGCGACGGCACCCGCGGCGACCAGAGCCGCGTGGGACAGCCGCGGGTTGCGCAGCGGCGGGATGTAATGGCTCAGCACGTCGCCGAGCATGAACATGCCCAGCACCGCCACCAGCTGCCCGATCTCAACGCCGATGTTGAACGCCAGCACCCGCGGGATCATCCCGTCCGACGGCAACCCGATCGCCTGCAGCCGAGTGGACAGCCCCAGGCCGTGGGCCAGCCCGAAGGCGAGCACCGCAGCGGCGAACCACGCCCACTCCTTGGGCCGGCCACGCAGGCCGACCACCCCGACGAACACCAGACTCAACGCCACGACGATGTCCACCAGGACCGGGTTGACCTGCCAGTCGGCGACCGTCGCGGTGAACAGGGTGACGCTGTGTCCGAGCGCGAACAACGAGATCAGCTTCGCCGCCCGCCGCATCTCGCCGGCCAGCAGCAGAATCCCCCCGACGAACAGCAGATGGTCCCACCCGGCGAGCATGTGCATCGTGCCCAGCCAGACGAAACCGCCGGCGGTATCGCTGCGGCCGCTGACCCCGTGCGCCCAGGCCGCTCCCGGCGTTGCGACGAGCGCGGTGATCACGACTGCGGTGACAGTCGCCGCTCGCTGACGTGTCGCGGACATCTCTGGCTGTCTCCCACCTGGTGCCCGAGCCGGGACGCCTGCTGCTGAGCAAGCTGCCAACCGTCCGCGCCGAATCCCTGCTGCAGGCGCTGCTGCACCTGGATGCGTCGGACCAGTCCACTGCTGCGCGGTTCCTCGAGAGGCATGCCGCCGCCTGCGGGCATGGCACGTTAGGCGTGACTTGTGATGGTGCCTGCGGTGCCGTCGACGGTCACGAGCTGCCCGGGACGCAGTCGTTGGGTGGCGTCGCCGGTGCCGACGACGGCGGGGATGCCGTACTCGCGCGCCACGAGCGAGGCGTGTGCGGCCAGGGTTCCGCCGTCGGTGACCACTGCGGCGGCGCGCGCGAACAGCGGTGTCCACGCCGGGGCGGTGGCCTTGGTGACGAGCACCTGGCCATCGGCGAAGGCGTCAAAGTCCTCCAGTCCGTGCACGATGGCGACTCTGCCGGTGGCACGGCCGGCAGAGGCCGGATGCCCGATGATGGCGCCCTCGCCGGTTTCGACCGCGCCCCGGGCCTCTTGGACAGCGCGTTCGATGACGTCGCCGATCAATCGCGCGGGACGCCCGAGGGTCAACGGCGCGGCCAGGCGGCACTGACGCTTCCACAGCGCGAACCGCTCGGCGGCCTTGGCGCTGAGCTGGCTGGGGTCGCCGGCGATCGCAGTGTTCACTTCATCGCGGGCGCAGAAGTAGATGTCTGCCGGCTGCTCGATCGTCCCCGCGTTGGCCAGGTGCCGACCGAGACGGCCGGCGCAGGCCCGCAGGACGGGCCAGGCGAGGGTGAAGTCCCGGGCCTGCTCCTCGCGGATGACGGCGTAGCGCTGGTTGACCTGCAGCAGTTGGTCGAAGGCAGCCAGCAGCCGTGGACGGTCGGCGAGCGCCGCTCGGCAGCGGTGCTCGGCAACCATCCGGTGTTCGGCGAGCTGGCCGTGACGGTCGGGTCGGGGCGGTTGGCCGGTGGCCAGTTCTCCGGCGACCGGGTGGCACCAGTCGACGCTCTGTACGGCGTGGGCGCCGGCCAGCGGTTGGGTGCCGGGGAGTCCACGCAGCAGCACCTGAGACCCGCCCTCACTGTCGGGAAGCACATCGGCGAGGTGTCGGCGGGTGAAGCGGGTCAGGCAGGCTTCCATCTTCCACGCCGACCCACCCACGATCGCCAGATACCACAGGTAGATCCCGGCCTCCCGCCCGAGCGCGTCGACGAGTTCGGCCAGTCGCCGCGGCGGCGCGGTGTCGACCTCGGCATCTGCGGAGGCGACGAGGCGTCGATAGCGAGGCATCTGCTGTTCGCGCCACATCCGGCCCAGGTCGGACAGCACGGCGCGATCGGCGGCCGCCGGGTCGTGACTGACCCGGATCAGCGCATTGAACAGGATCCTTACCGCCCGCGTGCGGCCCCGCCACAGCACCCAGGCAAGCAGTTTCGGCGACGGGATCGGCGTGGCGTTGTAGTACCAGCCGTTGACCAGCGCGGACCGGAACGGAACCCGCACGCCGACGCTGCCATACATCCCATCGAGGTAGCCGTCCTCGATCAGCGGCAGCAGCCAGCTGGCGAACAGTGGCGTGACGGCCTCGGGGAGCCATTCGCCGAGCCGGAAGTTGCGCATCCACAACCCCGGCCCTGGCGCCATCCACGACACCGGCTCGGGTACGGCCGTCATCGGCCGGGCCTGTAGCAGCCACAGCTTTCCCTTCCGGTCGATGGCCCACTCGACGTCCTGCGGCCGGCCGTCGTACCGGTCGGCGATCCGACCCGCCAGCTCCGCCACAGCGTCGGCCTGGACGTTCGCGAGAACCGGCGTACCGCCGGGGCCGGACCGCGTCATCACGGTGCAGCCTGAGGTGACCGTCCACTCTTCGCCGGTCGTCTCGCCCGACACCAACGGATCACCCAAACCCGCAATCACGGCCACGACCGTCTGGTCGCGCTCGCCAGTGACCGGATGCGCGGTGAACGCCACCCCGGCCGCAACCGGGTCGACCATCACCTGCACCAGGACCGCCATCGCCGCCATCGCCCCACCCTGGCGCTGGTGGTAGGCGGTGACCCGCTCGCTGGCGGCCGCGGCGAAGCATCGCCGCACCGCCTCACCCAGCCCATCGGCCGGCACGTTCAGGTACGTCTCGTACAGGCCGGCGTATGACGCATCCGGTAGGTCCTCGGCCGCACCCGAGGAACGCACCGCGAACCGGTCCCCGCCCAGGCCCTCGGCGACGGCCGCGAGGCGATCGTCCAGCTGCGCATCGTCGAGTGCCGCGGTGGTGACCACGATTCCGGGCGGCACCGGGAATCCGGCCGCAGACAGTTCCGCCAGTACGGCCGCCTTGCCACCGGTCACCGTCCAGTCGACCGCGCTCGCACCCGCCAGGTCCACGACCGTCGAGTTGGAGCCCATCCGCCCACCTTATGTAGCATTGCAAAGTATTGCAATGCTACGTTAGAAGCGCCCGGCCACCATCAGCAAGTACGAGGAGCCAGAGATGTTGCCGATACGGCCGCAACTGCTCAAGGGCCATCTCGACACGTTGCTACTCGCGGTCCTGGAACCCGGGCCGCAGCACGGCTACGCGGTCATCGACGCCCTCCGCACCAGCAGCAACGGCGCCCTTGACCTGCCGACCGGCACGGTCTACCCGGCGCTGCATCGGCTCGAACGGGCGGGCTTGATCGCCAGCGAGTGGCAGACTGTCGGCGGCCGACGCCGCCGCGCCTACCATCTCACCCCGGCCGGGCAGGCCGCGCTCGGTGAGCAGCGGGCAGTCTGGGACCACTTCTCCACCGCAGTCACCGCTGTGCTGGGCAGGCGGGCATGGCCAGCGACCGCGTGACCCTCCGAGCCGGTGACGCACGCCTGGACGCGTACCTGAGCGACCTTGCCGCGCGGCTACATGGACCGCGCCGGCGCCGCGAGCAGATCCTCGCCGAACTACGCGATGGACTCGACCACGCCGTCACCGACCAGACGACCGCCGGCCTGCCCGAAGGCGAAGCGGTCACCGCCGCAATCGCCCAGTTCGGCACCCCGCAAGCGGTCGCCGAGGCCTTCGCCGGGGAACTCGCCACCGCCTACGCCCGGCGCACCATCGCCTGGTACATCGCCACCGGACCCCTCGTGGGCATCTGGTGGCTCCTACTCCTACAGCCACACCCCTGGCGCACCGGCCTCATCGCCCTGCTGGCCGCGATCCCCGCCGTCCCACTGATCATCATCGCGATCGCCACCGCCGCCGGAACCCTCGCCACCACCGGCCGACTCATGCGCTGGCTACCCGAAGCCAGCCCCCAACACGCCCTCGCCGCCACCATCACCATCGCCACCCTCGCGCTCGCCGGAGATATCACGGTGATCGCGACCTACCTCCGGACAGAGCCTTCGACCTCGACACTGGCCGTTGTCGCTGCCGCCGCCAGCCTCACTCGGATCGCCTGCAGCCTGGTCACGACCAGCCAGGCCCTGCGGTACGCCACGGCCACCCGTGCCGGTCCACCGCCCACCCCGTCATACGATCACGACGGTCACCGGTGAAGTGCTCGGACTGCTGGCTCCCGCGCTTCGGATGTTGGTCCTGCGACCGCCGAGAAGACCAAGCCGAGTCGCAGCCGCACGGCGTGGTCCATCAGCGGAGTCCCTGTCCTGCGCCGGGCTCGCCGCGCTGCTGACCACCAGCCGTCCCTGCCGACCGAACCCCGCCACGCACGACGGGCACTACCTGCACGCCAGCGGCCGGAACTCTCGGGCACGTGACACGTAACACTGGGCTTGCATCCAGTACCTAGGTACAGGCTTACCGTCGTGGCATGAGTGACCACCACATCACGGCAGACGACTCCTGGGTGCCGGATGCGTGCACCCTGCCGACGGCCGAACGGCCGCTGCGGCTGGCCGAGTTCGATCGGTTCTTCACCGATGCCGTACGCGCTGTCGACCGGGTGTCGGCGCGGCACCTGCGGTTGCGGCTCGACGGCACGGCGCGGATCGAGGAGACGGCGAGGGATCTGACGGCCCGCGAGTCGTCGTGCTGCTCGTTGTTCACCTTCGACCTTTCACGCCCCGACCCTGACTCGTTGACCCTGGAGGTCCAGGTACCGGCGGGACACGTCGACGTGCTGGACGCTCTCGCCGCCAGGGTCGCGGCGGCAACAGGCCAGAGATGAGCGGATCGGGACTGCGCAGCGGCCAGCTGGCCGACGCGGCCGGGGTCAACCTGCAGACGCTGCGCTACTACGAGCGCCGGGGACTGCTCACCTCGCCTCAACGGTCGCCGGGCGGGCATCGGCTCTACCCGTTCGAGACGGTCACCCTGCTGCGGGTGATCAAGACCGCGCAGCGCCTCGGTTTCACCCTCAACGAGGTCGCCGACCTGCTCGACGCCGGCCGGCACCAGCACAGCGGCCGACCGGACAGCGGCCTGCAGGCCCGCGCGAGGGAAAAGCTCGTCGAGGTGGAGCAGAAGCTCGCTGACCTGACGGTCATCCGTGACACCCTGCGGTCCGCCATCTCCGCCGGCTGCGACGACCTGGTCGCCTGCGCCGGTAACTCCTGCTGTCCCCTGCCCTTCGTTGAGCTGGTCGAGAGGAACGATCGTGCCGACACCTGCTGACCGACTGCGCCGTCTACTGCCCTCCGGCATGACGGGACTCGCGGGTGCCGCCTGCGCCGCCTGCTGCGCGCTACCGGCGCTGCTCGCCGCAGGGATTCTCGGCGGTGCCAGCTGGGCAGCAGTCAACCGTTTCCTGCCCGGCGTCGCCGTCGCCCTCGCCGTGCTCGCCGGCCTGTCCTGGTGGTGGGCCAGCAAACACCGCCACGCGACCGGCTGCGCTGGCAGCAACTGCTCCTGCAAGCAGGGTGACCAGCAGGACCGCGAGGTGCTCCCACTACGGGCCGATGCATGACGGTCGCCCGCTCGATCCTGCTGTTCCTCCTCGCCGCACTCGCCGAGATCGGCGGCGCGTGGCTGGTGTGGCAGGGCTGGCGTGAAAACCGGGGGCTGCTGTGGATCGCGGCCGGCGTTATCGCGCTTGGGGTCTACGGCTTCGCCGCCACCTTCCAACCCGACGCGAACTTCGGCCGCATCCTGGCCGCCTACGGCGGTGTCTTCGTCGCCGGCTCCCTCGCCTGGGGCATGCTCGTCGACAAGTTCCGCCCCGACCGCTACGACATCCTCGGCGCAGCCATCTGCCTTGTCGGAGTCGCCGTCATCATGTACGCCCCGCGGGCCAGCTAGCCGCCTGGCCGGAGCTTCTGCCCACTTGGTCGCTCGGCTCGGTGCGACAGGATGTCCGCCAAGTCATCTGGCACCCGCATCGGCTGGGTGAGGGGCACTCAGGCCCGTCCCGTGTTGCCTTCCGGGTAACGGCCAACGGCTGATCCAGGGCCGGCCACCGCGAGCCGGACCACCTGGCCCACCGCTTCGGCCACGTCGCGCTCGCGTAGCGCTCGTCCGAGCATCACGGCGTGGGTGACAGTGTGCCGCCACGGCCAGGGCTGGGACAGGATGTGACCGCGTTCGGCTGCGCCGGGCGGCAGCGGAATCGGTAGCGGTGTGCGCGGTGAACAGCTCGGCGTCGAACACGACGCCTACCGGTTCGGGCAGGCGCGGGAAGATCACTTGGCCTCGCTCGTGCAGCAGGAGCAGCCGGGCTTGCACCCGCAGGCGTCGGCGCCCTCAGCCTGGAAAGTAAGTGAGTTCGCGCCGCTGACGGGCACCGCGCAGCAGGCGTCGCCACGCCATGCCTCTCGCCCCTCCTTGATCGCCATGGCGGCGATGACGAGCGCGGCCAGTGGATCGGCCCATGACCAGCCGAACAGGCTGTTGAGGCCCAGGCCGACGAGCAGTACCGCCGACAGGTAGGTGCAGAGCAGGGTTTGCTTGGAGTCGACCACCGCCGACCGGGAACCCAACTCACGCCCGGCCCGCCGCTGCGCGTGAGACAGCACGGGCATGATGAGCAGCGACAGGCCGGCCAGGACCAGACCCACGGTGGAGTGCTCGGCTTCCCCGCCCCCGGCGAGCGCGCGCACCGACTCGACCGTGACGTAGGCGGCCAGCGCGAAGAACGACACGGCAATGATCCGCAGGGCGATCTTCTCCCGCGCCTCGGGGTCACGTCCGGCGAACTGCCACGCCACCGCTGCCGCCGACGACACCTCGATGACCGAATCGAGACCGAAGCCGATCAGCGCGGTGGACGACGCGGCGGTGCCGGCGGCGACCGCCACCACCGCCTCGATCACGTTGTAGGCGATCGTCGCGGCCACCAGTAGCCGCACTCGCCGAGCAAGCACAGCACGCCGAGCCGCGCGGCGATCCGGCTGGACCTGGAGCAACGGGGCGGACATCAGCAGCAGCTCTTCTCGTCGGCGTCCGCGCACCCGGTCGGGTCGACCGCCAAGACCAGATTCAGCAGGTCACCGAGCGCGTGCGCCAGTCGCGCGTCGGCCAGCTCGTAGCGGGTCCGCCGACCCTCCGGCACCGCCACGACCAGACCGCAGCCACGCAGACAGGCCAGGTGGTTGGACAGGTTCTGACGGGTCGTGCCGACCAGGTCCGCCAGCTCGGCCGGATAGCCCGGAGCGTCACGCAGCGCCAGGAGCAACCGCGCTCGGATGGGGTCAGACAGCGCATGGCCGAACCGGGCGAGCACTTTCCCGTACGTCAACGTCTCCACTCATCAACAGTACATCACATGCTGTATTCATCAATGGCTGTACCCATCAGATCATCCCGCTGCTCACTGACCACCCTGGTCGATGCCGGCGCATCGAGGCACCTCGTGTCGGTTCGCCGCGGCGGGGTGGCGTTGTTGCTGTCTGCATCAGGCGAGCAGCGGTTCGAAGATGTCGCGGCCGAGGGTGACGGCCTGGTCCTGGTCGAGAACAGTGGCGGCCAGGTTGGGATGGGCGTTGATCCACGCCTGAGCATTGGCTGCGCTCGTGAAGAAGTTGATGGTGGAACAGCAGGTGTCCACGGAGCGGCCAGCGTCTCCGGTGGCCGCGTACACGATCACCGCTTCCGCCGGCTGGTAGGTGGCGGCGCCGCTGGTGATGGTCACGCGGACCGGTTGGCCGGTGTGCGGATCGGCGGAGGTGATGGTCGCGTCGGCGCCGAGCATGAACGGCATGCCCAACGCGTCGATGGCGCACATCGCGTACACCTCGACATCGCCGAATGCCACCCGGTGCGGCGTCGGTGTTGGGGAGAACGGGTAGGCCGCGACCAGACGCCCGGCGCTGTCGACGGCGACAAGGTCTTCCCGGGCAAGTTCCCGAAGCGCCTTCGCGGTGTCCAGGTCCGCCTCGCCGGCGCCAGCGCGGATGTCGGCGTCAGTGGGGGCAGTCCCGCTGGCGGCGAAGTGACGCAGGATCGCCCGGTGCACCTGCTGGAGGCTGTCGGGGAGCTGCTCGGCGCGGCGGGGCCGATCGGTCCGGATCGCATCGCCCGGCTGCGCCCAGTAATCCACCCGGCTCTGCTCCGTCGCGTCGCCAGCGGGTCCGGTGCCTATCGCCTGGCGCAGGGCAGCGCGGATGCGCTCGCCAGTGGGGAGATCCAGGCGACAGGCCGCCGAACCGTCGCCGATGCCGCCCCTCACGTCCACGCCGTTGACCAGGATCGACGGCGACGGGTAAGTCCCCCCACGACCTCGGTGACCACCGCGAGGGGCAGACCAAGATCGGCCAGCGCGGCGTGCAGCTCGTGCCGGGCCGGGGCGAGGTTCGGACAGTCGGGCACGGAACGAAGCTCAACAGCCACCCGGCCCTCTGCTGCGCGATGTGCTGCTGCGGTCATCACAGTCCTCCTAGCAACCGGCTCTCGGTGGCATCCCGCATACCGCCTGGTCGTCACGGCTCTACCCGTACCAGACTGGACCTTCCAGTGCAGGGAAGGTCAAGGCGCGACGACAGGAGGCACCAGATGCGGATCGGGGAACTCGCCGAGGCAACCGGTACCACCACCAAGACCCTGCGCTTCTACGAAGCCAGCGGCCTGCTCCCACTCGCCGGGCGCACTTCCGCCGGCTACCGCGACTACGGCGACGACGCCATCGCTCGGCTCGACTTCATCCGCCGCGGCCGTGCCGCCGGGCTCACCCTCGCCCAGATCCGCGACATCCTCACCGTCCGCGATACCGGCGACGCCCCCTGCGGGCAGGTGCGCCAACGGCTCGCCCAGCAACTCGACGCCATCGACGCCCAGCTCGCCGGCTTGCACACCCTGCGAGCCACCGTGGCCCAGCTCCATGGCTCTGCCGTCAACGCCGACCCCGACACCTGTCCACCTGAGCAGGTGTGCCGCTACCTGTAGCCCGCACCCGTACCGAGGGGAACCGCCGTGACCGTCGCCGCCGAAACCGTCGGAGAATTCGACCACGAACATTGCGGCTGCTGCGGCCGCCAACTACCCAGGAGCGAGGTCGTCGAGCTGGGCGACACCCCCGGAGTGTTCATCTGCGCGATCTGGGCCGCCCGACGCATCGGTCCGGCCAGCGCACTTCGTCAGCTGCGGTTCACGCCGCTGGGGACACTGTTGCGCCGGCTCACCGGCAGCCGCACCGACGCCGGACCGCGGGCAGCCATCCCGATCCTGGCCAGCACCGACCTGGACCGCACCGCGGCGTTCTACACCGCGGCCGGGTTCACCGAGACCGCCCGCCACCCCGGCTACCTGCTGATGCACACCGGCGGCGTGGAACTGCACTTCTCCCTCGAACCGGACAATGCCACACCCGGCCAGTGCTTCATCCACGTCACCGACGCGCTCAAACTGTGGAAGCGGCTGCGCCACCGCGCCACGACCGGCGTCGGCCCGATCGCCGATCAGGACTACGGGCTACGCGAGTTCGTCCTGACCGACCCCGACGGCAACCGAGTCCGCTTCGGCAGTCCAGCCCCCTAACGACCCGCCGGGGAGGAAACGGCGCCCTGGAACCCACCAGCCAACGCCCCCGCTCGCAGGAGCACGCCCGCGGCGGCGGCGCAGCAGACCGCGACCGCGAGCAGGCCACCGCTGGAAGGACAGCGGCGACCGTCAGCGGTGCGGCGGCTCGAGAGATCGTGGTCGACAGGGCGAGGATGCCGTACGCAGCGGTGCCGTCTTGAACGGCGAGCAGAGCTGGCGCGACTGGACACGCCGAAGACGAGTCCGAACGCCAAGGGCCCTTGACGGCCGAGCTGATCACTGGTGGCGTGTGTCGTGGCGCCCACCATCGGCGGCGTGCGTCTTGCTTCACTCGTCCTGGCGACAGTCTGCCGCTTCGCTCGTTTGGGCTGTTTCGGGCGTGGCAGGCTGGTGATGTGCGGAGTTTGATCACACCGTTTCCGGCGAGGCTCCGTTGTCATGGCGTCGCGGATCACCTACCGGCGTGGCGTCACTCCTCCTCTCGAACCACACCAGGGACAGGTTCATGAGCAGGGTTACGCGCATCGACCTGCCGCGACTGCGTCCCCTCCTGGACGTGGGCGCGCAACTTGTCGAGGTGCTGCCCGCCGCCGAGTACGCCGACCAGCATCTACCCCATGCAATCAATATCCCGCTGAAAACCCTTGACGCCAGCACAACCGCTGTCCTGGACCGCACTCGGGCCGTGGTCGTTTACTGCTCGGACGCCCTTTGAGACCTCAGCCCACGAGCCGCGTGCCGGCTTGAAGCTCTCGAGTTCACCGATGTCTACGACTACGTCGCCGGTAAGGCCGACTGGCTCGCACACAACCTGCCAACCGAAGGTGAGCGCGCTAACGCACCCACCGCTGGCATCAAACTGCGCCACGACGTGCCCACCGCCGGCCCCGCCGAAACCATCGCCGCCGTCCGCGCCCGGGTCGACGCCTCGCGGTACCGCTTCGCCCTGGTCCTCGCCGCCGATCGCACCCTGTTCGGCCGGCTGCGCCACACCGTACTCGCCGGCGATCCCGAGGCGGCAGCGCATCAGGTCATGGAACTGGGGCCGTCGACCACCCGACCCGACTCCCCGCTCGCCTCCATCCAGTCCCATCTACGTGACCACCACATGACCTACATGATCGTCACCGACCCAGAGGGGCGCTTGCTGGGCACCGTGCACGCCACCGACCTCGACGACAGTTCCACCTGAATGATCGAGATCCTGGACTTCGACACTGCCCCCACCACAATGGGGGGCGGAGGCCTGGCAGGCCGGCATCGGCACCCACGGCGAGGACGACCTGCGTGATGCCGGAGATGGTGAGCCGGCTGGGTTGACCGGTGCCCAGCGGGCCTGGCTCGCCGTCGCGGTGGCGGATCCACACCGTGTGGTGCGTGGGTCAGATGGGGATGAGCGGGCCGCCGCCGGCGATC